>JAJZHL010000048.1 GCA_021804505.1 Pseudomonadota bacterium
CTTATCGTCATAATAGCGCTTGATTTGCTCAATCTCATTCATCACGCCACTATCTTCCACTATAAGCTGCCAAAATTGGCCTTTTGAAAGTGAAGCTAAAGTCTTCTCTGTAATTAATTCCCCAGCTTTAACTGATTTAGGACCGCTAACAACCACTTGACCTGTTAAGATTTTCTCAAGACGCATAAAGACGAAATGTTCTATAATTTGCAATTCATCGCTTCTATCTTGTGAAAGTTTGGCAATTTGCTGCTTTTCTATAGCCATAGCACGCTCGTCACGTTCAATACCTCTACGTGAGAAAACTCTTACCTCAACCACTGTACCAGTAACACCTGGAGGCACATGCAAAGATGAATCCCTAACATCTGAGGCTTTCTCACCAAAAATAGCCCTGAGCAATTTTTCTTCTGGTGTCATTGGTGACTCACTTTTTGGCGTCACTTTACATACCAAAATATCGCCAGGTTTTACCTCTGCACCAACATATACTATACCCACCTCATCTAAGTGGCTTAAACTCTCATCACTAACATTTGGTATGTCCCTGGTAATCTCCTCGGGGCCAAGTCTAGTATCTCTTGCAATAATTTCAAACTCTTCGATATGAATAGAGGTATAAACATCCTCTTTTACTATACGCTCTGATATTAATATAGAGTCTTCAAAATTGTATCCATTCCAAGGTAAGAAAGCGACCAAAACGTTTCTACCAAGAGCGATCTCACCACAATCTGTACTTGGACCATCAGCAATCACCTCACCTTTTACTACGTGATCCCCGATTTGCACCAAAGGCTTTTGGTTGATACAGGTATTATGGTTGGATCTCTGGAATTTTAGCAGATTATATATATCTACACCAGGTGAACCGTCTGTTCTTTGCCCCTTTGTCCTCACGACTATACGAGTCGAATCAACTTGCTCAACTATTCCGTCATGTAGCGCTACCACTGAAGCCCCAGAATCTTGGGCAACGATACCCTCAATACCAGTACCCACAAGCGGCGCTTCACTTTTAATAAGAGGTACAGCTTGGCGCTGCATGTTAGATCCCATCAACGCTCTGTTCGCATCGTCATTTTCCAAGAATGGAATTAACGAAGCTGCAACAGAAACTACCTGCATTGGGGTCACATCAATATAATCAACTTCCATAGGTGGAACCATTACGAAATTCCCACCTTCTATTCTACAATTTACCAATTCCTCTTGTAATAACCCTTTAGCATTTATAGGGGCATTAGCCTGAGCAATTTTGTATCTACCTTCTTCAATCGCTGATAAATACACTACTTCGTCTGTGACATGCCCCTTATCTACCTTCCTATATGGGCTCTCAATAAAACCATGCTTATTAACTCTAGCATATGTAGCCATAGAATTAATCAGACCGATATTTTGACCTTCTGGAGTCTCGATCGGACAAATACGCCCATAATGAGTTGGGTGCACGTCACGTACTTCAAAACCAGCCCTATCCCTACTGAGCCCTCCAGGGCCCAAAGCTGACAATCTTCTTTTATGTGTTATTTCTGATAATGGATTGGTTTGATCCATAAACTGAGAAAGCTGTGAAGTGCTAAAAAACTCTTTTACTACTGAAACCAGCACTTTGGAATTCACTAGATCATGCGGCATAACTGCATCAAGATCAACTACAGACATTCTTTCAAGTACTGCCTTTTCCATACGCACTAGACCTATTCTGAACTGATTTTCAATCAGCTCACCAACAGACCTTACCCTTCTATTACCAAGATGGTCAATATCATCTACTGAACCTCTACCATCTTTTAACTCAACTAACACTCTTAGAATATGCTTTATATCTTCAATTGTTAGTACTGTTGTATTTTCTGAAGCGTTTAGTTCTAGTCGTGAATTCATTTTTATACGACCTACTTCTGATAGATCATATCTTTCCTGATCAAAAAATAGTGAATCGAAAAGTGCTTTTACAGCTTCCACGTTAGCAGGTTCGCCAGGTCTTAATACTCTAAAGATATCTATTAACGCTGATTCATAATCCTGGTTTTTATCTGCAAATAGAGTATTTCTTATATAAGCTCCAGATTGTGAGCTTATAGCTAATATAGATACCGAAGGAATTTTTAATTCAGCAATAGCGCTTAATATATCTGCAGTAATTACTTCACCTATAGGCGCTAAAACCTCACCATCAGCTGGATGCACCAAATCGGTTGCTAAATATTTGCCGATAAGATACTCTTTCTCCACTAAAATATTTTGTACACCATCTTTGGCGAACTTTTTAGCAAGACGTGGAGTAATTTTCTGACCTGCTTCTAGTATTACCTTTCCTGTATCAGCATCAACCAAATCACTAATTAATCTATGTGCAACAACAGCCTCAGGTACAAACTTGGTTGCCCAACCATTACCTTTTACAAAACACTGCACAGTATCATAGTAGAACTTTATAATATCACTTGGAGACATCCCTATCGCTTGCAGCAAAGTGGTAGCATATAACTTCCTCTTTCTGTCTATCCTGAAGTAAATAATGTCTTTTGCATCAAATTCAAAATCTAGCCATGAACCTCTATAAGGTATAACTCTGGCGGAATACAAAAATTTTCCAGAAGAGTGAACTTTCCCATCATCATGATAGAAAAATACACCAGGCGATCTATGCATCTGAGAAACAACCACCCTTTCTGTACCATTTATAATGAAAGTACCATTTTTTGTCATGAGTGGTATATCCCCCATGTATACTTCCTGCTCCTTAATGCCTTTAATTTCTCTTGCACCAGTATCTTCGTCTATGTCCCAAATAATTAACCGCAAGGTAACTTTTAACGGAGCAGCGTAACTAAGCCCCCTTTGCGTACACTCCTCTACGTCATACTTCGGATTATCAAATTCATATTTAACAAACTCTAAATTAGCAATGTTAGATGAATCATGTATTGGAAAAATAGAGCTCAAGACAGACTGTAATCCCTTATTTTCTCTCTCCGCATCGCTTATTCCAAACTGCAAAAACTCCTTTTCATAAGAATTTTTTTGTACTTCAATTAAGTTTGGTATAGATGCTACCAAATTTATGTGACCAAAATTTTTTCTAGTGCGCTTACCAATTGATAGGGACTGCGATATCATATAATCTCCCGATTAATTTTCATATTATGTTGAATAACACCAATTCCCGAATTAAAGGAGGTAAATGTAATTCTATTAACCAATGTACCGAATAGGATTCGAATTTCGTCCTTTATGCTTTTAATAACAATTTGCATATAGTTGCGTATAAAATAACAAAACCGTAAGAAAGAACCTTTCTGCTCTCTATACTTTCTAAAGACTGATATATATAACCTTGCTATGAAAGACAGATTAAAATAAGATAAAGCTATAGATATTTTTATAGAACTAGCTAATAATGATTGATTTTTTGTGTTTTTTTCCATATCCTCGCCTGCGTCTAGATATGGAGAAGTAGTAGGTAACTCGTAGCCTACACTTAGCGCATAAAGACGCTTAGGAAAAATTTTAGCAAGAAAGTTATTCTCGAAAAACATAAGAATAACTCCTTTTGTAAATGAATTGATATTTATCGATTCTAATCTTTTACTGCTAACCAGACCACGCCACAAGCTTATTTTTATCATCAACCAAACACACTTAAGAATAAATATTATACAAATAATTTTTGTTCTAAAACTATAAAACTCGTCTCATGTCATTGCACGTGAGCTATGCTTTACTCATATACTACTGACACTTCAAGAATTGTTTTGCCGAAATTTCGAAATCTCCAATCCTCACGCATCAATTATACGCTGGGGAACAGGGTCTCTTATTTTGGTATCCTATTCTGGATTATCAACAGTATACCATCCCAAGCGACTGGATCACCCTTAGCCTTTTAACACAACTTTTGTGTATCACTAGTTACCCAACACTGTCCATTTGGCCACTTTTAATGCCATTCGTACATCTTGGGTTCTGCTCTAGCGATAAGCAAAAATTTAGAAAAAACAAAACATCACGGCTACTATAGAACTCGTGATGTGACGTTTTTACTGACATAGGCTAGCAATGTTTTTACAAGTAAATCATAACTTAGCAAGCAATCACATATCAAAAGTCTATACTTCGTCTTCCACCGAAAGATATTGCTCGCATGAAATTAGTAGCAATTTCTTGCTTCTCCTCATGAAGCGCCAATAGGTGCGTGGCTATCGAGAACAGCAGATTTTCACGCCGCATGTAAGCAGCTCGTGATGGCGTTCTCTACTCTCATCGCATATCATATGATATAACCTGCTAACCACGCAGTAATCTTGACTTGTAATTGTATATAGCCTTGCTATAAGGACAATAGTCGCTAATTAAGCCCACAATACCAGATCAAAGTAAAGTAATTATTTTACTTCAACTTTTGCCCCAGCAGCTTCTAATTTTGCCTTAATATCGTCAGCTTCAGCTTTATTAACACCATGCTTAATAGGCTTTGGTGCTCCATCAACCAATTCTTTTGCTTCTTTTAAGCCAAGACCTGTGATCTCTCTAGTAACCTTAATTACTTCAATCTTTTTATCACCACCGCTAACTAAAACAACATCAAAATCAGTTTTTTCAGCTGTTGCTTCTGCAGCTGCTGGACCAGCAGCTACTGCTACTGTTGCTGCTGCAGCGGATACTCCCCATTTTTCTTCTAACATCTTTGATAGCTCTGCAGCTTGTATCACTGTAAGTGCTGATAACTGGTCTGCAATTTTAACTAGATCTGCCATAATTTTTTCCTTTTAAAATTTTATTAAGTTAATTTTTTTCTGCATAAGCATGCAATACTCTAGCGAGTTGTGCCGCAGGTGTCTGTAGAACCCTAGCGACTTTAGTCGCAGGTGCCTGCAGAATACCAATAATCTTACCTCTAAGATCATTAAGTGAAGGTAATTTAGCCAAATGATGTACTGACTTAGCATCTAATAGTTGATTATCTACTAAACCACCGACTATTTTTAAACATTCATTTGCTTTTGCAAAATCTACCACTACCTTTGCCGCTTCCACGGGATCTTCAGAATATGCTATTGCTGTAGGCCCTGTAAGTAAGGTGGAAACATCTTGCACCCCTGCCTTAGAAGCCGCTATTTTGGATAGGGTATTTTTTACCACTTTAAAACCAGCTCCTTTTGCCTTTAAAGCCTTACGAAGCGAAGTTATCTGACTTACAGTTAACCCATGATAGTGAGTAACAATGACTGAACTTGATTTTTTATATACTTCCTCAAGTTCTGCGACAAACTCATGTTTCTCTGATCTTAACACCTTATTTCTCCCTGTAGTGTTTATGATATAGTTGCTAAATCTATTTTAACTGACGGCCCCATAGTAGAGGACAGATACACAGCCTTTAAATAATTTCCCTTAGCGCCAGACGGCTTAGCTTTAACCACTGCTGATATCAAAGCTGATGCATTACTAAGCAAATCTTGTGTAGTAAAGGATAATTTCCCAACTCCAGCATGGATTATACCAGCTTTCTCCACCCTATATTCTACTTGCCCACTTTTAGCATTTTTAACTGCCGCCGCAACATCAGTTGCAACAGTACCAAGTTTAGGATTCGGCATTAAGCCTTTCGGACCAAGAATTCTTGCTACCACACCTATTGCTGGCATCATATTCGGTGTGGCAATACATACATCAAAATTAATTTTACCGGCCTTAATATCTTCAATAATTTCAGTAGAACCAACTATATCTGCACCAGCATTTTTAGCTTCTTCTATTTTCTCATCTTTACAAATTACCGCTACCCTGGTTGTCTTCCCAGTACCAGCTGGCAAAGCAACAACGCCTCTGACCATTTGATCAGAATGACGAGGATCAACTCCGAGCTTCATAACTACTTCCAAAGTAGAATCAAACTTAGTGTAAGCAGCCTTTTGTAAAACTTCTATCCCTTCAGTTAAAGAACGTACATTATCAGAGGCAACAATACTATTTGCTTTCCTCATGTTCTTACCGCTAGCACGTTTGGTATTATTTAACATATTCTTATTATCTACTGACATAAATTAGCCCTCCACCACTTCTAGACCCATGGACTCAGCAGTTCCACGTATAATTCGAGCCGCAGCTTGTAAATCGTCCGTATTAAGATCCACCATTTTAATCTTCGCGATCTCAACACAATCAGACATCTTAATTTTACCAACATTCGCTTCTTTTTTTGTAGCAGCTGCCCCTTTCTCTATTTTAGCAAATTTCTTTAAATAGAAAGAAGCTGGTGGGGTTTTTGTAACAAATGTAAAACTATTATCCTCATAAGCCGTAATCACTACAGGAATTGGTGTACCTGGTTCTATACTTTGAGTAGCAGCGTTAAACGCCTTACAAAATTCCATAATATTTAGCTTTTTTTGGCCAAGCGCAGGACCAATTGGTGGAGACGGGTTAGCTTTACCCGCTGGAACAGTAAGCTTAATATAAGCTGAAATTTTTTTTGCCATTAATTCTATCCTTACCTTATTTGACAGATTACTTTTCTTATCTTCTTCAAAATATAAGCTTTACTGTTTCAGTAAAACTAGTTTATTTATGTAAATCTGTTATAGAATTTTTTAATCACCTGATTAATAATTCAACAGTTAAAAGTCTAGTGCTTTCACTAACTTTTGTATATTTTAACAATTCCTAATTTAACCAGTACAAACAGATTTAACTGTTTTTTCTGACTTGTGTAAAATTCAATTCTATTGGAGTCGCTTTACCGAAAATAGATATTGATACACGCAACCTATTTTTATCGTGATAAATCTCTTCAACAACACCTGTAAAAGTCTCAAACGGACCGTCTGTGACTATTACTGTTTCACCAATTTCGTACAATTTAGAAATTTCAGCGTCTTTACTCTCAGATTCAAGTTTATTAAAAATGTTCTGTACCTCAGCTTCACTAAGTGGCGTTGGGGAACTTTTCCCACCTAAAAAGCCAGTGACTTTGGTAACACTCTTAACCAAATGCCAAGAATCATCTGTCATAGTCATTTTAATTAGAATATAGCCAGGCATAAACTTTTTTTCAGCCTTAACTTGCTTACCACGCTTTACTTCGGGCACTTCAATTACCGGTACA
>JAJZHL010000049.1 GCA_021804505.1 Pseudomonadota bacterium
CTTAGAACCATTTTTATACCCCCCTTAAGGGGCCTATACCAAAAAACTTATGGATTCTAGGAGATAACTATAGTATAAAACACATGTTCATATACTCAAATGATTCTACGAATTGGAGCTTAAAACGAGGGATGAGTGAGGGGAGCGTAGTTACATAGTGAGCACGCGAATCCCCCAAGGTTTTGCATAACCGATTCTTTAAAGCAGTAGAGTATACAAGTTTGGGGTCATAGCTCAGTTGGTAGAGCGTTTGAATGGCATTCAAAAGGTCGGGGGTTCGATTCCCCCTGGCTCCACCATATTAGTATTAGTCTTTTCCCAATCTCTAAACCTTCCTATAAAACTTATATGCTGCTTATATGCTCATAGAAATTTAAAAATAAGCGTTATAAATGTGCGAATATACCTACTAAAACTGATATTTAAGTTGAGGTATTATGCACACTATATGCTGTCGTTCTTTTCCTACCTGTTCTACTGTTGGTAGTAACACTGACAATCATTCAATTATTTTCTACAATTTTGTTGGTAATTTTGTGCCACCTGAATGGTGCGATCTTACCTCTAACGATGGCAAGGGGTTAAGTAAGACAGCCAAGCAGCTTTTATCTCTAATAGTCTTTCGCTTACAAATTTATCATAATAATAGCATAGATGAACTCCAGGAAACTTATTACTTCTTTCAAGAGTCTCTAAGAGTTTGTCAAGAACGCGTCAGACAATGTTTTGTAGAGTTACAAAAGCTTGGTTTTATTCATTTTCATAAAGCCACAATAGTAAAATATGGTATCAAGTGCCGTAATACTCCTTGCATTAAACTTGCAAGAGTCTTTCAACATTATTCTCAAAAAATTTCTAGTGAGGATGAAGAGATTCTGGGCTCAACTCCAAAAACTCTTGGGGTTAACCCCAAAGAAGTTTTGCCTCAACCCCAAAAAAATTTGGACCACACTATATATATAGATAATAAAGATAATATATCTAATAAATCTAGATATAGCGAATCTGAAATTTTAAAAAATAAAGAAAATCTAATTGATAACAATCAACAAATATTGCGATTACCACAAAAGCTTGAACAAAATGCACAGTTTGAACCAGATGAGCAACAGATGGCTATTGATACTACAAATTCTACTAAAAACCCTATTGCAAGTGCTTTGCCACTTAGTACTGCGTTGATGGGGATCGTTCAGAAATGTACAAAAGAAAATCCGCCGTTGCTTGCATCAGATTGCTCCAATGGCTTAGTTGATTCAGTAGTGCCAATTGCACAGAGTAGTTGTGGTAGATTCAGAAGAAAAATATTAGCAGATTTTTATCCCCTAAGCCAAGAAGATGCGGATTTACTGAAGATAAAATCAGATACAGCATTTAACTTAAGCTTTATAAACAAGCTATTATTAAAACTCGCGTCACAATATCCTAACCATCGTTTTAGTCATAAAAAAATATTATTGAAATATATGGCTAAAGCATTGAGCCATGAATTACGAGAAACTAGTCATGCTAATTTGAGCACTTCTGAGTTTAAATCTAACTTTGAATCTAAGGATGAGGATAAAGCTGGGGATGAAAATCAAGCTTATTTACTTGAGCTAGCTAATAAGTCAGATACCAATTCATTATGGTATAAAGCTAGAAAATTTTTAATTGAACGATACAATAAATATCTTGATATCGCTACCTTTAGCAAATTAATAGTGGTAAAAGAGGATAGCATCAATAAAAAAGTTACTCTCAAATCTCCCTCAGCCTTTTATGATTATTACATCAGAGATCGTCATATGCAAGACCTAGAAGCTGCACTTCTAAGCCAAGGTTATAGCTTTGAACTAATTAGCTGGCATGCTAAAAGCTAGTAATTTGTGATAATTACTTCATCAGCAGTTTTTTTGGTTTGGGGCATAGAATACTTAACCTTAATAGTATCAATATTAAAGTCTTTGTATAAGCTTCTAATAAAAGAAGTACTACTATTAGAAATCATAAACTTAACAGCTTTATTATCTAGCTCCGTAGCAAAATCTCTTAACCTAATTTGTTCTTGCTCATCAAATGGTAATCTAGTGTAAAATTTCTCACCATATTTATGGTAAGGCGGATCAAAATAAACAAAATCATTTTTTTGCGGTTCGATAAACGAGAAGTCCATAGCATAAATAGTAGCTCTAGATAACAAACTACTACATTGTTGTAATCTGCTAGTAATATCCAGTTTATGGGAGTTTTTATCAGAGAAAGTTTGGGCTGTATTACCATTATTATTGATACGATATATTCCTCTAAAGGAATATCTATTAAGATAGATAAATCTTGCAGAAATATTATTAGGATTATTACTATTATTATCACTTCTGACTTGATAATAATAGTCCTTGCAATGATTTTCTTGATGTGAACCCACTAACCTACTTACCTCTTGAGGATACTTTTTAACGGCATTATAACTAGTAGTCAGTTCAAGATTAATATCAGATAGATAGGATTTATTAAACATATCTTTTACCTGAAAGAACAAAGCTCCACCCCCAAGGAATGGTTCGTAATAATTATTTGCTTCTACAGGGATACGCTTAATTAATTGATCAACAATTTTTCTTTTACCCCCAACCCATTGGATGAATGGTTGTGGTTTTTCTACAGTTACTGACATAGAGTTATTTGTTAAATATTCTGCTATGAATTATAGCAAAAAATAAGGCTAAATGCCAGCAAAACTGCTGGTTTGCAGGTTTTTTCTTCGATGCATCCTAGCATCAAAACACTATATTAATTAAATCCTAGATGTCTCCTTTATGCAGCTGTTTGTCATATTGTAGATAAAATCTTTAAAAAGCTTGGAAATCCTCTGTACTGTCGAGAATTGTGGTGATATCTGATGTAGAAGATACTGCTAATTCAGGCAGTTATCTGGCACAGAGGTTAAATGTAACCATCCAAGTTTAACTCTTTAACCCCTAGCCTTCTATTTCCATAATACTTGAAAACAGCAAGAGGTATGCTATGACAATTAATAATGAAAATCAACAACAAGATAACAAAAAAATAGAACATTCTACAGAAAACTCTATAGATGGAAGCTGGATTTTGCAGCTAGCTCCTACGACTGTCACATTAATACCAGCTAATCAAGCCTGTCAAATACTGGCCCCGCAAGGAAGCTATGCTGATCTAGCGAGATACAGAGAAATACAATTAGAGTTACAAGACGCAAAAAATAAATTAATAACAAATGAGTTAATCAGAAGAGATGTAATTGCTAATATTGGTTATAGTATAGAAGTACCATGCAGTGGAATTTTTGCTCTAATGACTGTTCTGTATGAAGTAGAAGAAGACTCGGAGAGAAAGCATTATATAAAAACTATAGTAGATTGTGCCGAAAGGTTACTTGATTATTCTCAGCATGTTCTTAACTTTTTAAGACGGGATGCTGAGTATCCTACTATCACCCTAGAGAGATTTAATATCAAAGAGTTAGTCAATAACTCAATTGCTAAAGCCAAGCCAGCATCTATCAGTAAGGGGTTAAATCTTTGCTGTAATTTTCAATATGATATAGCAGATAATATCATTGGTGATCATAGCAGGTTGCAAGCAGTGTTAGATCAGTTAGTAGGTAATGCCATTAAATTTACTAATGAGGGACATGTTGTTGTGACAGTTGGTTTATATCCCCTTTCTGCTACGGGAAACATTACCAGAGATAGGCTGTTACAATTTATTGTGCATGATACAGGGATTGGTATTGATGAGGAAAAACAACTGGATATGCATAAGGGATTAGATGAGGAAGATTCAACCACTAAATATAACAATAGACAAGGCTTAGGGCTAATATTTGTTAACCAAATAATTAAAGAAATGGACGGCGAGATGAAGATAACTAGCAAAGAGGGTAAGAGTACAACTATTACTTGCAGTATCCCAGTTAAGTTGCTAGCTCATTAATGATTGGTATATTGATTATAATGCAAATGTTATAATTGTTATAGTAATACTGAATAAAGCCTTGGTACTCAAAACAGCCAGGCTTTATTATTGTAGACTTTAAATCCCTAGTTTTACTAGCCTATTTATGCTACAATTCTTCCGAGGGAATATTTAAATTTTTTACAATATAATCGGATGATATGACTATTAAACCTTCTGATCCTGATACAGCTAATCAAGATATTTATGTTAAAGGTAGTACGTTTCCAAGAATAAGAACAGGCACTGATGAGTTCTATGATTTAGTAGTAAATAGTGATGTGTTTGTTGATAAAAGCTTAATGATCAAAGAATTATTAGAAGATAGTGGTAAGGTTATCTTGATTGCCAGGCCAAGGCGTTGGGGTAAGAGTTTGAATATGAACATGCTGCAGAAGTTTTTTGAGATAGAGGTGGATCAAAGTGGCACGCCTTTGCCACCAGAACAAAAAATCAACGACAAGCTATTTACCGGCGGCATAGCAGATTTAGGTTTTGGTGAAACTAAAGAACTAAAGCCACTAAAAATTGCAGGCGTAGCAAATGCGATAAAACGTCAAGGTCAGTTCCCAGTTATTTCAATAAGTTTTAAGGATGTTAAAGGCAGTAGTTATCAAGAAATTGAAAACGGCATAAGACACCAGATTATAGGACTAGTTTTACAATACCAATATTTAACAAAAAGTACTGAACTATTGCAAGATGTACAAATAAAAGCGTTAAAAAAGTACTTTACAGGTGATCTTAATACGGATGATCTAAAAAGTAGCCTACGTTTTTTAAGCGAACTACTATTTAAGCATTTTAACCAGAAAGTTTACATACTGATAGATGAGTATGATACACCCATTAATAGCTCTTACATTAAGTTTGGTAGCAGGCCAGAAGAATTCGAGCAGGTACTTGAACTATTTCGAGGGATGTTTGGCAGTAGTTTAAAAAGCAATCCTTATTTAGAGAAAGGGGTCATTACTGGCATATTACGAGTAGCTAAAGCTAATTTATTCTCCGATTTGAATAATGTTACTGAATATACATTACTTGATGCAGAATTTTCTAAATTTTATGGATTTACTCAAGCAGAAGTGGATGAATTATTAACAAAAGTACCAACAAACACTACAGCAGAAGAAATTAAAAATTGGTATAATGGCTATACTTTTGGTGGTGAGGTGATTTATAACCCATGGTCAATTATGCAATGCCTTGCTCATGTAGGAAAACTTGATACTTACTGGGTTGATAGCGGCGGCCTAGCACTTGTAGATAAGGCATTCATTGCAGATGAGATACAAGAAGACTTACAGAGTTTATTAGAAGGACAAGGCGTAGTGAAGAGATTATATAAACAAATTTCTCTAGGAGAAGTTGAAGAGAATCCTAACGTCTTTTACAGTTTATTATTATTTGCTGGTTACTTAAGTCCGTTGCTTGCCAATAATAACGCAGCAGATCCAAGGTATCGTTTGACTATTCCTAATCAAGAGATACGGAACATTTATGTAGAAAGGGTCATAAAATGGGTCTCTAAAAAACTGAATATTAAAGTTAATGAATATGATAATTTTATCGAATTACTAATTAATCAGCAAATATCTAGGTTTGGGGAGAGATTGAAAGAATATTTGCTAAAATCAACCAGCTATCATGATATAATGATGGAAAGAGATTACCATAACTTAATGGGTGGATTACTTGCGCCACTTGCTACACAATATGTAATAGAATCTAATAGAGAATCTGGGCATGGCAGGTGTGATCATATATTAATACCGATAGCTGGTCAAAGAGATGGCGCTATTATTGTTGAATATAAAATATGCAAAGCACCAGAAAATTTAGAAACTGTTGCTAAAATGGGGTTAGAACAGATAACTCACAAACAATATGATGCTAAAATTAAAGAACATTCACATGTTCAAAGAATTATCAAAATTGCTATGGCGTTTTGCGGTAAGAAAGTTGCCCTAAAATACCAAATTGACCAGATTTCTTAAAGCTTAACCTCTCAGATTGTTAATGTCCGCCCAGAAGCCCCTTAGGTGCGTTTAATTTCTGCCCCACATAAACCCTCTTGCAAGGTTATTATGCAAAGAAAATTGTCGTTGCATACATGTATCTAAGGCAGAATTAAGGTCAGACAGACACAAATTAATAGCACAAAAAAAATCTTGCTAAAATACCGGGGTGCTGTCTAAATATTCCTATTGCAAATGATTACTTCTATTCCAGCCCCTTCTGAAAAGGGCATAACTACTCAAACCTCAAGCTCACAAACCGTTTGATCTCCTACAAGAATTACGAGCTGATCATTTTCAAAGGATAATTTTAAAGCCCCGCTTTCATAAGCAGAATGCAAATACCAGTTGTTAGGTGTTAGTAGATTGATTAAAGGACCAAAGTCAAATGTTTCTCCCCTTGATAAGGCTAAATCAATATTGTGTGTAGTAATATTTTTAAACATGCCATATTTGAATATTCGGCAGCAATCATCATTGGAGTATGAGAGTGCTGCGTTTTAAGCTCAGTATTTGCTCCATATTGTATCAAGGTTTCCATCATTTTTGCATTACCTTGTGCAGCACAAAGATGAATTGCACTCCAGCCATGTTCGTCTGTTTGCTTTAAGAGGGTAGGTGCCTTTGTTAGGAAATTTGTTATAATGTCCGGGTTATTATTCTTTATCGCAGTCCAAAATGCCATATGGCATTTTTCTGGTGTCACTTCTTTGGAAAAATTAGTGCTATTAAATAGTCTTTCTATTACCATATACCACACGTCATTCGCCTTATTATCAGCTAATTTTTTAATCGGCTCAAGATAAGAAGCCAAAATATCAGCTCTATTAGCATTCTTTTCACTTACCATATTATCTAATGCTTCTATTGCAATTTTAATTATGAGGTATTTATTTTGTTCAGTAAGATACCAGCCAATAGTACGGTCTTTGAAAAGACTAATAATTAAATCAGGGAATATTTGGAGGTTTGAATACTCGGCTGCTATCATTATAGGAGCATTAGAGTGCTTTGTTTTGAGCTCAATATTTG
>JAJZHL010000050.1 GCA_021804505.1 Pseudomonadota bacterium
TGTACGTTCTTTGGCTTTAAGATAATTATTCGCTTGCTGCTGGACAGCTTGAGTGGTGTTAACAATATATTTCTTGGCAGTTTTGGTTATTTCTACACTAGCTTCTTTAATATATTCAGTGCTTTTAGCTTGCACTGGCTTAATACAATTATAACTTTTTAAAACCTCTAATAGTCTATCTGGATGCATTGTATTTAAATTGTCATGCTTACCAAATGGTATTTTTACTATATTTAGTTCATTCACTTTTATATTGTCTGCTAGACTAGACTTCTTTATATCTTCTTTAATTTGTTTATTTAACTCAACTAAACACGTGGCTATAGCAATTGCACAAAACTGAGAACACATCATGCTTGTTTCTTGCGTATACTTTTCTGCCATTACATTATTATGCAATTCTTCAAAATCATTAGGAGTAAGCTGCTTATGACCAAATGGAATGATACTGGCAAGTCCTGCTACCTGTTCTACTGTTGAAATACCAGCCTGTAGACCAGAAAATTTAGTGTGACCATTAGTGTAAATTTCATTTTCAATTGTTTTAAATTTAGCGACTATCTTTGCTTGCCAATCTTCTCCGTACACTTGATGCAATAATCGATGATGCTCTTCTGGTATAAGGGAAATTACGTCAATTTTATACATATCAGCATAAAGTTGCTGAATAAGATGAAATCCCTCTTCCACACTGAAACGTGGCGTAAGTTCTGACAATTTTAGCTCATTATTTTTAGTAAAGTGAAGCATTGAAGCATGACCATGTGCGGTAAATAAATTATTTATTCTATCAGAGAGCCCTAATGCCATACCATGTGCATCATATGCTTTATTTGTATTATCCAGAATTAGTACTCCAGAGCCTAGCTTCTTCAATTCCTTATTGTTTTCCTGCTCCAAATACCCTAATATTTGTTTTGCTTTAATGGAAATTGCGTACAGATTTTCTAATTTTTCATTTCCTGAAATAAATCCCTCTTTATTTAATTCTTCCATTATAGAAGAAACGTCAGCTAGATCCGATATAACAGCAAATTCCTTTAATGAAATCTTATATTTTTTAGGTATGGGATTGCCCGAAAGAAGAGATTCTTGAATCTTGTCTAACTTCTGCAGTACCCGCTCCCCTTTGTCGAAATTTCTTGTCTTAAATGAAAAATAGGCAATTGTATCAATGGCGTAATTAGTAACATAATACTTGGATACGTCCAGATATTGCATATTGTCTTGATATAGAAAGGAGTTTAGTTTGTTGTTGCCCATGGCGTTTTCAAGGAACTGTTGTACCAAGTTTTTTATTTCTGGTAGAGGAGGAACATCTATAATCCCTGTCTGCAGAAGAAAACTTGTTAGTTGCAACCCTATCGCATCAAATCTGCTAATCTCCCCTTGAAGAATAGATCGATATTCTGCCCAAGGGTTTCTCATATCATCATCCGGTTGCTTTGCATCTTCTGGGTTTTGTAGTAACCAAGTTATTTTTTCCTTAGTCTCATTCGAACGGACATGGTCTCTATATATACTTATCTCTTCAGGTGTTGGGGGCTTATGCATGTTTACCTCCGGTTGCCTCTTCCTTATCTAAGATATAGATATTGTTAGCTACTTCATTAACAATCTCATTTCTCAAATTTTTGATATTATTAGAAAATTGTTCAGCTTTTTTATCCTCTTGCAATAAAAACAAAATCAATTTTTGGGCAATCATTCCTACAACATAATTTTTTATACCAACATATCTATTTAGATAAATTCGTTGGGGCAAAAACCTTACAACAAAGCTAGTTATAGTTACAAGTTCCTTATCTGTTACTCCCAAAAAATTTTCAACATAATCGTGCTTCTTTGGGTACTTTATATTTTGATTCATTAAAGTTAAAATACAAGCTTTGGAAATTGTTTCTACAATTTTTGAAATCATTTGCTGTTCGCTATTATCCATCTTCAAATCACTATTCTCGTATTATTACATTCCAATGTAGGGTTTTTGTAGTTCAAAGGCAAATAAAAAGACTTTATTAGCAATAAAACACCTATGTATCTATAACTCTCTATATTATTATAGGCTCTAATTAATTTTTAATAACCTAGCACTATGCCTACCTCCTTCAAACTGAGTACTTAGGAATTTATCAACCATTTGATAAACTTTCCTATCTTCTGATATTTCTGTTCCAAGAACTAATATATTTGCATCGTTATGAGCCCTTGCTCTTTCTGCCATGAATAACTCAAAGCATAAAGCAGCCCTGATTTGAGAGGTACGGTTCGCTGCAATCGACATACCTATACCAGTAGCACAAATTAAAATGCCAAAAGGGGCTATATCTTCTAAAATTCCATCTACAACTTTTTGGGCATAATCCGGATAATCAACTATCTCTTTATCATTAGTACCATAATCGAGTACAAAAGTACCTTTACCTTGCAAATATTTTATAATCTTACTTTTGAGCATAACGCCTGAATGGTCACTGGCTATTAAAAGATCATATGTTTTCATAAAAATTTTAACTAAAAATACTGGAATTTATTGTATAATATCGCTAGTGTACTGCATAATGAAATTACAAAATTTTGGTAAATTATGAGAATCAATATAGTATTTTTTTACTTTCTGTTATTTACGACTTCAGGATGCATGTCTCAACCAGCTGCTCCAATTCAATATAACCATGATAAGGATTTCTCTAATAAAGATAATAATACTGTAATCTCCTCCAAAACTAGCAACGACTCTAAATATGCAAACGATGAAAGCGAAATAATAAGACATGAAATTAGCGTAAAAGAAGAAGAGCTAGCACAACCAACTGGATATCTAGAAGAAAAACCTAAAAAGGAGATACAGAAAGAGGAAGTCCTGGCCAAAGAAGAAGATTCAATAGTAGTACCTCATGCCAAGCTAGATACTAAACAAGAATTGCCTAAACAATCAACAGAAGGAGCCTTATTCATTAAACCATTAGAAGGAAAAATTATTACAAAATTTGGACAACAAACGCCTATAGGAAGAAATAATGGAGTAAATATTGCAGCTCCAATTGGCACTAGCGTTGAATCGATTGATGCTGGAGCAGTAGTATATACGGGAAAGGATGCTAGATTTGGTAACTTAGTTATTATCAAGCTAGAGGATAAAGACCTCTACGTTGCCTATGCACATCTGCAAGATATATTAGTAAAAAAAGGATCTCTAATATCCCAAGGAGAAGTAATAGGACATGTTGGACAAACTGGAAACGTACAATCACCTCAATTACATTTTGCAATTCGAGAAGGCAAACTGGCTGTTGATCCATTAAAATATTTACCAAACTTATAAGAATAAGAATTACCGTATGACACACAAAGAAGATAATAAAAGTAAATTTAGCTTTTACTATGATAAGTATATGTTATTTGCTGGCATGCTAGGGCAATACTTATTTTATGCCCAGGCTTATAAAGTTTTTACTACTAAAAGTGCAAAAGACCTATCTCTTGACGGCTTTATAGTAATAATGATATCTACTCTCAGCTGGCTTGTATATGGAATAATACACAAAAGCATACCTATAATTGCTGCACAGGTAGTTGCTATAATCGGTATGGTTATGGTTGTAGCGGGTATCTTATTGTATACTTAAAGTCCACAAAATAGATTTATTTTATTAAATAGGTATTAGTGGTGTAGATTTTAATAGTATAGTAGAAATTGATTTTGTACTCTAGTCACTTGAAACAACTATGCAATTGAGTTTAACATTATGGTAGAAGAATCTGTTAACGAAACTTTTCTAGATGACGTAGTATCAAAAAAATTATCAATTCCTAACGCTGACAAGGCACATCACCACAATTCTCCTGAATTTAATAAAGCATCAAAGCACTTTATCAAACTACTTGAAAGATCAAAAGGATTTGAGGCTATTAAAACTGCTGTAGTCCATCCAACGGATAGAGAGTCTCTGCTTGGAGCCTTAAGAGCCGCTCAGCTTGACGTTATCACTCCAATTTTAATTGGTCCACAACATAAAATTGAGGCTACAGCTAAAGAGTGTGAGGTCGACTTAACGAAATATACTATCATTAATGTTCAGCATAGTCATGAGGCAGCTGCCAAAGCTGTGGAAATGGGGACAACTGGTGAAGTAGCAGCATTAATGAAAGGATCGCTTCATACTGATGAGTTAATGTCAGCAGTAGTACGGGGTTTACGTACTGAAAGACGCATGAGCCATGCTTTCCTTATGTCAGTAGCTACGTTTTATAAACCATTTATTATCACCGATGCAGCTATCAATATCAAACCTACTTTAGAAGAAAAAAGGGATATTATTCAAAACTCTGTGGACCTAATGCGGATACTTGGTACAACCACTGAAGAGATAAAAGTTGCAGTATTATCTGCTGTAGAAACAGTAACTTCAGCAATTCCCGCAACTCTAGATGCCGCTTCTCTATCCAAAATGGCAGACAGAGAACAAATTACTAATGCAATAGTTGACGGACCTTTGGCCTTTGATAATGCTATTTCGTTATCCGCCGCAGAGACCAAGGGTATTGAATCAAAAGTATCCGGTAATGCTGATATTTTGATGGTACCAGATCTAGAATCTGGCAATATGCTAGCAAAGCAGTTGAAGTATTTAGGGAATGCTCTAATGGCTGGCATAGTACTAGGTGCACGCGTACCTGTTATCTTAACCAGTAGAGCAGACCCTATGGATATGCGGGTGATCTCTTGTGTACTTGCGTCCTTCCTCTATCATCATGCTCAAACTAAATTTAAGAAATAATTATGCAAGATGTTGTATTAGTAATTAATGCCGGCTCTTCAAGTTTAAAGATTGCTATTTTTGCTGTTAAACATAAGGAAGTGACAGACGAATTATATAGTATTTCACTTGAGCAGCAAAATGGTAAAATATTATTCCAGGTACATAAAGGTAATGAATCATATCTGGTAGATGCTAAAGAGCCTGGGGATAACCTAATTAGCTCTATGATAAATGCCTTCAGCGCTTGGTGGAATCAGCAGGATAGTTTCAGGTTGGTTGCGACTGGTCACCGGGTTGTACATGGAGGAATGCTTTTCAGCAAGCCAGTTATTGTAACGGAAGAGGTGATAAAACAAATAGAAGGGTTAATTCCGTTAGACCCATTACATTTACCATATAATCTGCAAGCTCTAAAACTATTTCAACAAGAATATAAAGAGCAATTACATATAGCATGTTTTGATACTGCATTTCATACCACCCAGCCTTTGTTAGCTAAAACTTTTGGTCTTCCGAGAGAATATTATGACAAAGGAATATATCGTTATGGTTTCCACGGATTATCTTACCAATGGATCAGCCAAAATTTTAAAAATATAACCGGGCAGGACTTACCTAAACGCACGATAGTTGGTCATTTGGGCAATGGGGCTAGTATGTGCGCTTTGCTTGACGGTAAAAGCATAGCAACTAGTATGGGTTTTAGCGTGATAGAAGGCATAATGATGTCAACTCGCTGCGGTTCAATCGACCCTGGGGTAATCTTACATCTATTTAATAATGAAAAAATGTCGGCTGGGCAAATTGAAAACTTATTATACAAACAGTCTGGACTGCTTGGTGTATCAGGAGAAAGTTCCAATCTTCGTGCTTTACTAGCTAGCAAATCTGTAGATGCTAAATTTGCCATTGACCTTTTTGTATACAGAATCCAATTAGAAATAGGACGTTTAACTGCCGCCCTTAAAGGGCTAGACTGCCTAATTTTTACCGGTGGAATAGGAGAAAACGCTACGCCTATACGAAGCTTAATTACTGAAGGTTTAACCTGGCTGGGTGCTAAGCTGGACGAGAATAAAAATCAATTAAAACAAAAAGAAACTTGTATTAGCTTAGGCGATAGCCCGGTAAAAATATTCGTCATCCCCACCAATGAAGAGCGGGTTATTGCACAGGATGTCGCAATTATCTTGGCAGGTAGCTGAAGAGATACATTTAAGTACATTATGTGCCCTAGAAACAATACTCTCCTATAAGCTTCTCTTATATGTCCTATTAGGGTTGACAGACCTAGAAATGCTATATAGCTTTTATTTAATATCTTATTTAATTAATTAAAGGAACTTTTATGGCTCTTGGAAATAAACAAAGAAATTTTCTAACCAAAGCACTAACTACCGCTTCTGCTGCAACATTAATATTTGGGGTAAGTAATGCTACGTTTGGTGCTAATGATCTTACCGCTACTGAGGCGGATATCAAGTTGAGCATTACAAGTGGTTGGAAGGACCAAAATGGTAGTACACAATCTCTAAGTAATCTGGACTTATTGAAATTTTCTTCTTCCAATTCTGCTAACGGTAAGATGGTTGCTGATCAAGAAAACAACGTAATGCTAGATTTAAATGGAGTAAACGGAACTGAGCTTCAAGTTAATAAGCAAGTAATGATCGGCGGGGTGATTAAAGGAACCGCTGTTACTACGGGTCTTACCATTAAATTACGTCCAGTATACTCACAAGATCCTGGAATATTACAACTTGCCTATTCAAATGAGACTTATGGTAGCTCTAACCAACTTGGAGGTAATTACTCTGGAATAGCACGCATAGATTTTAATAATACTAACGGTACTATAGCGATTGGAGCTCTTAATTTCGACTTTCCAGACATTGAAATTATTAATGGTCAACGTGGTCTCCTTCTAGTAATTAATGAAGGTCAGCAAGTCCAGAATGTCAAGCTGTACGCTAAGCAAGCTAATGCTGTAAATAAATTAGGTATTGATGCTATTAGTAACGTGACTATTGCCGATAATTTGATGTTAGCTGGTGACAATCCTGCTGTAGGGATCTTTAATAAGGAGTCAAGCAATACTAGGAAAAGCACTACTACTGGTAGCATTACAATAGAACCAAATTTGAATGTTGCTACACGTATTTCTGCGGTGACGAGCACGGAGGGGAAGGTTCCGATTGGTAATGT
>JAJZHL010000051.1 GCA_021804505.1 Pseudomonadota bacterium
TGTTAGAACCTATGTAAACTTAAGGTAACTTAAAGCATATCAATAAGCAAAACTATTGGATAATAAGGCTATTAAAATTTAATCAGAAGTATGAGGTAGATAGTATTTGTGATTTAGTTGTCACATCTTTTATAGATAACTTTTGGTTCTACCAAATAAGAATTGGTTAAAGAATTTAAGGTGGTAGTGTCTTTTGTAATACTTGTGAGCATATTAAGCGGTGAAATATAAAATATTTCTATACCACGTGTTAATTTATAGAAATCTTCTTCGTTTCTTTACTAGTTTTACCACAAATGCGTGGTAGGTTAATAGTTAACAGCCCTTTATTGAATGAAGCCCTAATATTATCCTGATTTATACTACCTGGTATCCGTATTGATTGGGTTAACACTTGCGTTTGTCCGATGTTTTTACTGTTAGTTGCTATATTACTTTGCTCTGAAGGATGTTTTGTGACTTTTACTGTAAGTATATTGTTAGTTGCTTCTATGGCAACTTCCTCTTTGGAAAAACCCGGTAGATCAATTGTCACAACATACTCATCATTTCTAACGCTATAATTATAGTAACTATTAACAGGCCTCGGTGCAATCGATAGCGAGCCTGCTATTTCATACAAATCAGCAGAGAGCAAAGAAGGTGATAACCATGTATTACCAAACAACCTATCAAAGTGGCAATTTATATCGTCATAAGTAAGATTCAGAATATTAGATTTTATCCCATTGATATAATTTGCTTGTGCTTGTATTACTTTACTCTGTTTATTATACTTTACAAAAAAGTAACTACTACCTGCTATAAGTAAGGTTATTAGTATTATACTCAGCATACACTTGTGACTGCTTTTGCAATTACTAGAGGTATTAGTTTTATCTGTCTGCATATTGCTTTTCTCAATTAATCTAACTAGCGATAATCCTAGTTTTTGTTTCTATCCTAAACTTCTCCTCACTAGAGAATAGTGTTTTATCCTCAAGCTCTGCCATATTTTTACAAATAATAACTTTAGGCCAACTACGCTTAAAATTACTTATTATTAGCCTATTCTGGTTGTTTATTAGACCAACCGTTACCAGGAAGCATAGCCTTTATTAATCTTCCCGGATTTCTTTCAAATGCTTCATTAGCAGCATCAACAAATTTCTGTCTATCTTCCTTATTATTGAAATCAATATGCAAATCTTTTAATTTTAAGGATTCAAAGGTATGAGATGAATCGTTGGTATAAATTTTCAGCGTTTCTGTAGAGAGATGTTTAATATCATTAAAACCTACATATAAGAAAACAGCAAAGATCGTAGCTATTGCAAGAAAGCGATTTTTCCTAATAAAATTAATAATAAAAGAGCTATCTTTAGAAGGCTTATTGTGATTTGGATTGTACTGTATTGCTGCCATAATTGTCTCAATTTTTTTCATTTAATTTGGTGATATAACCCTAACCCTCTAATTACTTAACAATGTACTTTGCATAGAAAATTAATGAATAAGCTACTACTACTAACACTACAAAAATAAAGGCTGAAATATTTCTCCAATTTTTTAATGTTAATTTGATATCTTTACACAAGATACGGCCTGTGTTTATCTCATTTCTTAATAAGTAATAGGTTATTACATGAGGAAGAATATAGAATACCATAGCTATATATAGCGGGAAATAAAAAATGAAATAACTGAGTACCAATAAAAAAGCCTTTTGAGAGAACAAACTAGTAAAGATATTAGGCTCAGAGAAAGTTACAAAACTCACAAGGTAAGTTAGAATTCCATATAGAATAAAGGCTTTGATAAAAATAGTAGTAAAAGAGATGTCATAACCAGCAGTCTTAAAGTTTTTTATATAAGCATATTTTATTAAAAATGTATTCCATTCGGCATCATTATCATCAAATGGTAGGCCAGTGTCTTTTTCTATTAATCCTTTGGTTATCTCCTGCTTTTTTTCCGGAGTCAATGCATTGGATTGATCTTTACTATTTAACATATAAAACCTGCTTTTTTATTTTTCTTTTCTTATTATCTTCTAAGTTAATACACAAGTTTATCCTTACTAACTATTGCTATCTGTATTTAATTTCCTAGTAAGGTTGTTACGTGTAGTTAAATCTTATATATATAAATCTATAACTTTTGGTGTAGAGTTGTTAAGTAAAGACCGACTAACTCAAAATAATATATAAATTATCTATATTTTAACTTTAGTATAGTAACCACCTTATGATTTCTTATTTGTAGCAGAACTATTCATTTTTAATCGTTAATCAGGTCACTGAACTCCGCTTTCATATAGTTATAATTAGCATTAGTAAGGAGCAATTGACGTAGAATGAATTCCGCTTCTTCAGAGCCATATATAGATACCAGCGTCTTATAGAAATCACCTTTTTTATGTTTTTTAATTTCATCATCCCAAGCATTTTTCAAGGTGTAGATGGCATGTGAGCACGTTAATTCTTGTTCTCTTCCGTTTAGAAAAAATACTGGCTTAGATCTAAGGGCATCAGGCATGATTTGCTGTAACCCTTCCGCCCAAGACAAAGTGCTGTCTAGTAGATACCATTTGTCATTGTGTCTTAGAAAATTCCTATCATCCTCAATTAATTGCTTAATACAAAATGCTGTTTCGCCTACACGGTTGATGTTTTTAGCAAGTTCTGTTGTGCTTATCTCTAAGTCACGTTCTCTACTGAAGTTCTTCCTAGTATAGTCATTTAGCCATTGTAGGTAACTACCTAAGTAACCAACTGCCTCATATGCGCGTCCTTTAGCTTGTGGAATCGCTAATCTCCATTGATCGATTTCTGACTGTTTAATAGCGAAATCAGTAAGTCTTTCACTAGGATCTTTTTTTGTTTCTCCAGAAAACAGAGATGAAAAAGTGTAAGTATTATGTTCATCACTCTCTCCCGACCTGAAAATAAACTGGGGGTTAGTAATAAATAAAGCAATTAAAAAAATACCTGACAGGATAGCATTTGTTTCATTATAACTGGAAGCAAGATATATTTTTCGTGTAAAATAATAACCACCAACAATAAAAGCTGCTAAGTATAATCCTGTACTCCAGAAAACAGGTCCTCTTGCTACAGGCATTATAAATATTGTTAACCAGAATAATATGCCAACCCACATCCAGCTAGGTTTTTTAAAACAAAAATAGAGAGTGAGACCACTTATCGTAAGAGATATAGAAAATGAAAATAATACTATAACTTTACTATCCCATGCTTCATTCCACCCACATAATAAAATTATACAAAGAAGCCAAAATATATTGAATATAAGAGTACTTTTATTCTGATGGCTTGTTTTATTAGCTTCATGCTTTAAGGATATAACGTTCTTGAAACTAAGTATTTCATGAAAAAATCTGTAGATTTTTGTATTAAAAGCGTTTGTCACTTTCCTCTCTAATTTTGTTATTTTAATTGCTGACAGGGGACTTTTAACATCCCATGACTACCAAAATAGTAACTTTCTGTGAGCTAATTTATGGTAACATGGTTTTTTTGAGGACCTTCATTGCATAGTAGGATCGGCATTTATAAGTGGAAGCTAGGTTTGCAATAGGTATTGTTCCATGCTCTGAAGGTAAAACTTTTACATAGGAGCAGAACTCTTCCATATAAGGGTCAACACCATAATCCCGAGCAGGTAAAAACCTGTCTAAGATGATATTACCAACCAGCATAACTGGTATAATTATGAGTAAAGCTATCACAGTTTCATAGTAAGGGTTTTTCACTTTTACATTAGCTGCATAGCTATCATATTGACTGTTTTTCAAATTATTTGACATATTTTCTTTATCCTTATCTTTGTAATTGTATCATAAAATCGTTATAAACGCTAGTAAAGGCAACCCCAAATTAGATCAAAAGTTTCTTTTTGGTTGTGGTGTTCAAGCTGTATTGTTACCATAATTCTTTTTGTTAGTATGAGATATTCTTAAATCCTTATCACTGTCTAATTAGCTTAGAATTAGCATTAGCAAGAATTAACTGACGTAAAATCCATCGTGTTTCTTCGTAGCTATATATTTCTGCTAGGGTTTTATAGAGGTCAGTTTCTGTATGTTCGTCAATTTCTGTGTCCCAAAGATTAAATAGATAACTAATGGCAGTAGGGCATTCTAGAACTTGCTCTTTCCTATTTATAAAAAATACTGGAGCCGATTTGTGAGGGTTAATATTTTCCTCGGACCAAATCAAAGTATTTTTCAATAAATCCCATCTATCACTTTCTTTTAGAAATTCTCTGTTATTATTAATTAATTGCTTGATACAAAATGCTGTTTCACCTACACGGTTGATATTTTGTGCAAGGTTTACCGTCTTTACTCTTAAATCCTGTTCCTTACTGAAATTTTTACCGGCCTTGCTATTTAACCACTTTAAATAATTATCTATCTTAGAAGATGTATAAACTCCGTCACCCTTTTGAGCTGGCGTTACTAGCATCCAGCTATTTCTTGCTGCCTGCTCAATGTAGGAATTGGCGCGTACTTCAATAGAGTTAGATTTTTTTACTGCTTCTTGAAAATGATGCGAGAAGTATACTAAAAGTACGATAGCTGGTATATAACGCAAACCGAAATTAAATAAATCTCGCATTGACTGCCAAAATCCAATTTCATCCATCTTCGTTTGTTTTACAAAATTACTCATAATTTTCTCTTTATTTTCCATCATATAAATTAGTTATAACTATATTCACCAAGCCATTTTACCACATCTAGTGGTCACGTGCAAATACAATAAAATAGCTTGTCTATATAACTAAAAGATTATGTAACAGTAATTACTTTTATGGTATAAATACCATACCAAAAGTGGTAATTATTTCATCAATTCTTTGCCAAGTTCTTTGAACTTTTGAGATAGGGTAGGGTCGCTTTCTAGTAACTGTTTTCCATGTAGCAACATACCATATAAAGTAGCAGGATCATGCGGATGGAAATGATCAAGACCTGCTTTGACGAATAAGCCGCCAAGCATAATTTTCTTATGCGCATCTGCCTTTCTTGCAGAAGGGGTAAGTTTACTTTGTAACATACGGAAATAATGTAATTTTCTAACTACTCGGTGTAGTTGGTTACGAATTAATTGGTTTTTTACTACTGGGAGATTTGGTACGGATTGCCAGCTCCTTAAATTCTTTCAGTATAGGATGCTCTTTATTTGCCGGATTACTTAAGAATAATAAAAAACCGAGAAGTAATTTATTGTCGATAGTAACATTTGCGGTAGAAGTAAATAGTGCAAATATCTCATCTTTTCGTTTAGCAAGTAACTGTTCTTTTTGCTGATCAAGTTTAGCAATTTTTTCAGTTAGAGATAATTCTTTTTTCTTCATAAATAATTCTAGTTAGTTCCAGTTTTTTACTTAAATATATTACTTTAAAAAGCAACAGGAAAAATAGCATAAAAGTAGTATAAAAACAACAAATAAGCGTAGAGAATTGTGAGTTTATATAAAATACAATAGCGAGCAAATTCTTATCACCAAGAGCCTGGGGTGGTATGAGGGGGTCTTGCCCCCTTTAACCCCTGTGATCAGGGAAATGAATATTGTGTTGAATAAGATGTGAAAAAGTAGTATACAAGCGTTCTATGTAAATAGCGCACGTTGATAAAAATTTCATTTTTACCAACGTGCGCTCAGAGCAGGAATAGAAAGACATTACCTCTTTATTTGGACAAGCTTTCTTATAAAAAGATAACACTTAACGTCAACAGAAAGATAGCTACAAGGAACCCTACTAATGGCGCAATATCATGCACATACACAGGTAATAGGTAAGAGCGATGGTAGAAGCGCTGTTGCAGCTGCTGCATACCGAAGTGCAAGTAGGTTAGTAGAGCAAATTATTGACCGTGAAACTGGCGTTACAACAGAAAAAGTATGGGATTACCGCAGAAAGAAAGGGGTGGTTTTTAGCGAGATATTTGTGCCAGAAGAATGGCCAGGCTTCGCTCGTGGTTACCAAAGAGAGAAACTATGGAACGATGTTACTAGGAGAGAATTACGCGTAGATGGGCAATTATCACGCGAATTTGATATGGCTCTTCCTATAGAACTCAGTAAGGAGCAGAATATTGAAGTATTGAAAGAAATAGCCGAGACATGCTTTGTTAAGTATGGAATGATAGCAGATTGCAATATGCACCTTGATAATGAGAATAATCCGCATTTTCATGTGATGCTTACGATGAGAGATTTAGTAAGAGAAGAAGATGGTACTGTTGAATTTGGTTTAAAGAACAGAACTTGGAATAGTAAAGTATTCTTACTAAATACTAGGGAGCAAATTGCAAATATTATCAATAAGCACTTAGAGTTACACGGGTATATAAGCAAAGTATCTCATTTGTCTCACGCTGCTAGGGGAATAGGGTTAGTACCTACTGTGCATGAAGGACCGGCAGGGTATATTAATGCTTCGGAACTGCGAGCATTAAATGAACAAATTATAGCAGAAAACGCAGCTGCAATTAGAGAGAATCCAGAGCTAGTCTTTCAGAAATTATCAATTAATAAGCCAGTATTTACCAAAGAAGAAATAGCTAAAGCCTTATCTGATGCTTTATATAGTGGTATTGAGCTTAATGCCAAGGCATTAGAGTCTCCTGATACTAAAGAGAAAGTGGTAGTAGCAAAGGTAGCAGAAGTAAAGTCAGAAGAAGTGGGTGAGGCGGAGGCTAATAGTAATACAACCGTATTACCATCTATTGCCTCGGCTGATAATCTTACCGACGGTAATAGTGCTACCCATAAAGCTGATTTCTTTGGTTCCGAAGAGCTTATACCTGACGTATTTGCTTCTGAATTTATGCTGGCTTACCTGAAACTAATGAGCTCCGATAAGATTAGTTTGATCAATGCAAGTGACCTTAGGGGTAGAACGCTTTATGCTCTGA
>JAJZHL010000052.1 GCA_021804505.1 Pseudomonadota bacterium
AAAGGAAAGTAGGTTTAGTATATAATAATTTTACAAACAAAAATTGATTACGATGGACAAGATACTGGATATTTATACGGACTATTTAATTTGCCAAAATAATTATGCAACCTCTACTGGATTGTCTGAAATGTTATGTGGTTCTATAAGCCATGATCAATTCACCAGATTTTTAAATAAAAAAGCCTTAGGCTCAAAAGATTTATGGGAATATGTTAAACCTGAAGTTCCTAGAAATGAAAAACAATCTGATGGAGTATTGATACTAGATGATTCAATTGAAAAAAAGCCATATACTGATGAAAATGAAATTATGTGTTGGCATTATTCCCATGCTAAAGGCAGGCATGTTAAAGGAGTCAATATACTTTCCTGCCTTATACGTTATGGAGATATATCACTACCAATAGGTTATGAAATTATACATAAGGATATAATGTTTTGTGATATTGCAAGTAAAAAGGAAAGAAAGAAGGCTAGTTTGACCAAAAATGAACATTTTCGTAATTTAATAAAACAAAGTCATAGAAACAAAGTATTGTTCGATTATGTCTTATCTGATAACTGGTTTGGTGCAAAAGATAACCTGGAATATATACATAATTTACAGAAATATTTTATTGTAGGTATTAAGTCAAATCGTACTATAGCTTTGTCAGAAGATGATAAGAAGATGGGGCAGTTTCAAAAAGTTTCGTCATTAACTCTGGAAGACGGTCAGTCTCTTAAGGTATGGCTTAAGGGGATAGAATTTCCTGTGCTACTACTTAAGAAGGTTTTCATAAACGAAGATAATTCAACTGGCGTACTTTATCTAGTTTCAAATGACCTTAACCATGATGCTGAACATCTGTATAAAATCTACCAAAAACGGTGGAGGATTGAAACTTATCATAAATCAGTCAAGCAAAATGCAAGCTTGGCGAAATCCCCAACAAAGAGGGTAATATCGCAATCGAATCATATATTTGCTTCGATTATAGCTTTTTGTAAGCTTGAGATGCTTCAATTAAAAACTAGCCTGAATCATTTCGCATTGAAATATAAATTGATTCTAAGAGCAAATCAAGCTGCAATGACAGAACTGCAAAATTTGCATAAATTGCTAGTTGCTGCGTAAGGTGAGTAATTAAATTTATGGCACTATTTGAAGGTGAGAATATCCTCTCAATCATAGAGATAATTGCTAAAGCACTGAAACAGCATAAGATAAATGTGGACGTAGCTTACAGGTTAAAACACCCTAAATCTGTTTTAGAAAAAATGGCAGTAGGGAATCTTGCTCTTGACGAAATAAAAGATTTAATTGCCTTTAGATTTATAGTACAAGAAGTAAAAGACTGCTATGATACACTAGATATTATAAAACAAGTTTGTATTGGCAGTGCGGTAAATAAGAAAGACTATATTGCTTATCCAAAAGACAACGGTTACCGTTCCCTACACATTTTAATCTGTGATAATCATGTCATGCGGAATGTTGAGATACAGGTAAGAACTAAAGATATGCATAATATAGCAGAATACGGCAGTGCTAGGCATTCTGCATATAAAAACCAGAAAAAATCTGAGATAGACTGCTCGCTTCAGATAACTCTTACTGAGTCAATTACAGATAAAGCTTATGAAATTTGGCAGACCTTTAAGTGGACCATTCCAGAGCTTTATACTTATGAAGAAGAACTTAAAAAAATATGGCATATCTATAAAGCTGAAATAGCCATAGCATAAAAGGTTATATCCTTATACTCTAATTCCAATTCCTTTAGCACTTGAGCTACAATCTCTTGAACCTCTAGCCTTAACCTTACGGAGTATCGGGTATCGATACTTAATTAGACAAACTAACTGAAATCTCTAGTAAATAAAAATCGAATATTGATGCATGTAACTCCTGTGCCTGATTAATGGGAGCATTTTGCTGCCTATATGCATCTTACGAAAATTAATAAGCTGTTTTGTTTACGGGCAAGATGGCTTAAAAATAATGGCAATATTTCATTGCAATAAATCAGAGGTGCAAAGGGGCAAAGGACAAAATGCAATTGCAGCTGTTGCCTACATTTCAAGGAGTAAATTACAGTATTTTACCACTGATAAAGTAACAGGGGATGCTGTAGTTATTACCTATAATTACAGCAGTAGAAAGGGACTAGCCTACAGTGTTATTTTAGCTCCAGATAATGCCCCTGCTTGGGTATATGATAGACAAGAACTATGGAACAGAGCAGAAAGGGCTGAAACAAGAAAAAATGCAGAAACCGCTAGGAAATTAACCCTGGCTCTACCAGTAGAATTGAGTTTAGAGCAGAATATTGAGCTTATAGAACATTATGCCATGGAGCATTTGGTTAGTCATGGCATGGTGGCTGACATTAACATTCATTATGATAATGAGGACAATCCCCATGTTCATATTCAGATGACTACCAGAAAATTACAGTTAATAGAAAATGGTGAGATAGTAGGATTCGGTGCAAAAGGACGTGACTGGGGTAGACGACAATTTCTATATTATTACCGAGAAAGTGCTAGCTATGTTATCAACCAATATTTAGAAAAATACGGTCATTTAAGTCAAATATCGCACTTGTCTCATAAAGATAGGGGAATAGATTTACTACCTTCTATCCATGAGGGAGCTGCTTGGCATATAAAGGATTCCAGACTAAGACTAGAAAATAAGAAAATAGTTAAGGCAAATGCTGCAAAGATTAAGGAAAACCCGGGTATATTATTTGATAAATTATCGGTTAACAAACCAGTATTTGCCAAAGAGGAGATAGAAAAAGTATTATTAGATTCTCTACATGTGCAGTTAAAAATTTCAGGTGATGCTGATAGTGATAATTACAAAAAAACAATAGAAGACCTAAATATTAAATCTTCTGCTGAATTTATGAAATTATACTCAAAGCTACTTACTTCAGATAAAATAGGTATAGTAGTTGAAGAAGACTTAAAAGGTAGGACATTATACGCCTTAACCAAAAGGCTGGATTTAGAAGAAAGATATAAAACTGCCTTACAAGCACTAAGTAGTGATAAAATGCATGGCCTAAATATAAGCGAAGAAAGATTGAGCGAGTTACTTACTGAAGCTTCTATCGGAAGCAAAATAATTAGTTCTGTTAAAAATGTGGCAGCAAATATCACAAATAATTTGACTAACAGTATCACCGAAAACATTATAGGCATCAAGGATAGTCCAGGAATTAATAACCAAGCGGCTCTACCTGATAATCAAACGAATAAAAATAGCTTAAACCCTGAACAAAGAAAGGCCGTACTGGATATATTAAATGGACCTGATATCAGTATCTTAGAGGGGTTACCAGGAACAGGAAAAACTTATGTTATGAAAGAAATAGTATCGCAATATATAAAGGCGGGTTATAGAGTAATTGGTACTGCTACTAGCAGTGCAGCAAGTCTGAATCTTGCATCAGAGGCTGGGATAGTTGCCAAGAATATTTCACTGTGGCGTAAAGAGTGGCAAGAGGCTAATGGCAGAAAGTTTGAACTAGCCTTAAGGGCTGATTATTACAGGGAATCGCAATACCAAGATAACAAACTAGTTCTAACCAGCAAAGACATACTGATCATAGATGAGGCAAGTATGGTAGAACTAAGCAACATGGACTATCTGATTCAGCAGGTGAAGGAGGCAAGGGCCAAGGTAATATTCATCGGTGATAATAACCAATTTACCGCAGTAGGAATGGCGGGAGCATTGAAGGTAGCATCTGATATTGCTGGCAGCACCAAACTATCGGTAGTCCAAAGACAAAGAAACCCTGAGCATGCAAGGGCTACTCAATTGCTTGGTAATTACAAGATCGATGAAGCTATTGAATTATACAGCAAGCTGAAAGTATTGAAGGTTTATGAAAATGAGGAAGAACTACAGAAGTCACTAGAGAATGATTATATCGACACTTATATTCATCAGGCTACATTTTTGGAAAAAGATAATCTAGCGGCAATTAAGTCGGTAGTGATTTGTGCCTATACTAATGAAGCAGTAAATAGATTCAACCGATTAGTGAGAAAGCAACTAAAAGAGGCTGGTATAATCAAGGGACTTGGAGAGATTTTTACTGTAGGAAATAAGCCTATAGAGCTAATTCGAGGTGAGCAAATAGTATTTGAGGCAAATAGCCGTAAATACGGAATATTAAATGGCGAGGTCGGAACGGTAATAAGCTTTAGCAGAATTAAGAACAATGAATCCGGCGAATTTCAATTTAATAACACAGGTCACGGCATAATCAAAATATTAATACATAAGGCTGATGGTAGCAAGAAACTAATGAATATTGACACAAGACAAAAATACCTTAGATTCACCTATGGTTATGCTGTAACTGCTCATAAGCTCCAGGGAGCAAGCATACATCATACTTTAGTGTACTATGAAAAAGAGGTCGGGTATGAAGCTTTTAACGTAATGATGACCAGACATAAGGAAAGCCTAAGATTCTATGCGAATCAGCGAGAACTTGAGGATAATGTCTATACTAGACTTAATATTGATGCAGAGCAAGCTGAGAAAAAATATGATCTAGTTACAGCTAAAAATTTATTAGCAAGAAATTCACCATCAACAGATTGGCCATTATGGCAAATAGGTCTATCCATCAGTGTTAGCAAGAGGGTAAATAATAGTCTTACAAGTGACTATATCGGCATGGGTGAGAGTAGCAATGATAAGTTACTAAAATGCTATATAGAATCTCATTCTAATGTGGTTAAGCTTTTACGTGAAATTGAACGTTGGCGTAGACATGTAGAAAAAGTAACTGGTAAAAAACCGAATGTTTGGCAACATGAAGCTTGGGATAGGGTAATTAATAATAAAGCAATTAGAGATATTGCTGCAAGAGTTATCGTTGAGCATAGGCAAGAGTTTCAAGATCGGATTAATCAGATGGAACTAAATTATGCCACTATCGCAAAACATGCTAATGTAAGCTTATATATCTACAAAGTACACGAAAAAGAACTGGAATCTATAATAGCCCATAATGAACATTATAGCAAAATAGTCAATTCTATCACTAGGCTCCAAAGTGAACTTCAAAAGGAACTCCATAACACACAAGGTAAATTCCAATTGTCTAATAATGATTCTAACACTGATTATTCCAAGGACATTCAAGTCAAGGTAGCAGAATTAATCAATTCAATTGATTCTGCCTATAAATCATTACAGGAGGATATAGTAGAAAACCGCCTAGAGTTCGATACTAAAAAAATGGAATACGAACAGCTAAAGAGCCATCATATGCTTCTTAAGGAGCAAATTACCGAAGCTGAAAATTACCGCAACAAATTAATGCCTGAATTTTTGAAGAGAACATATAAAGAACATCCTGAAGACATTCTTAAAAAATGGCAGGAAATTATACTGGAACATGGCAGTCCAATATTAGCATCCACGGCAGTTTATAGGCATCCTAGCATATTAGGCCAGCTAAGAGGTATAGGCTTTGGTGCAATATATGGCCTTACTAACGCAAGAAGCGATGCACTGGAAAACACCATGGTTATTGGCGAAAGACTGAGGAAATACGAACGCTCCCTTGGTATCATAACAAAAAATTCTGATGAACTAACGGGAAATGATTACCCAGCTCAGGAAAAGACTTTAAAAACGGCTTCAGCCAAGGTAATACTAATAGAGCCAACTGAATCAGAGCAAGAATTTATCCAATTAGCAGAACAAATTTCTACGACTGCGTCTACATTTACTCAAAATACTACTAATGGTAAAGACGCTCCAAACAAGAATAGTATAAATCTTAAAAAATTAGCAGAATTGCTAGATAAAGCACCAATGACAAAGAAACTAGATGGGGGACTAAAGGAACAAAAACTAATACCTCAATCACTAACTTCTCAGGATATTAAAAAAATTATTAGACCAACAAAAAAATTAACTTTAACCGGGACTGAGGTAGCAACTCAAAGCACGACGAAAGAACTATGTGGCATACAGAAAGGCCAGTCCACCAAATTACAAAAAGTTAATGATTTAGGTGATACTAAGCTCAATAATCAGCATGTAATTTACAGAGCTAGTAGCAGTAAATTGCAAGCACAAGTAAAAAATGCCATCTCAGAGCTAAAAACTATCGAGCAAATACCTAAAGCGATTAATATAGACGAACTACAGGTAGCAACTTACCAATCTTTAGTTAGTAGAATAGATAGCAAAAGGTATCGACAAGAATATTTAACTGATAACCAAATCAGAGCTCTGGTGGTCGGCAACATCTTTGAGATAAAATACGAAAAGGAAATTAACGATATGTTGCAAGGGATTTGGTATACGGAGAATGATGATCAACCATTGCCAGTATCCCATAGAATTAAATGCCAGATAGATGCTGGCAGAATAACTAAGATGGGCAGCTGCTTAATTGAACAAATGATTACCAGCAATCCTAACCTCCACAAATATTTAAATTTTAAAAAGTTAGCAAGTCAGGCTATCATAAGTTCGATACAAAAATATCAAACCAGGGATGAAGAAATCAAGAAAGTGCTGGCAACTAATACAACAATAGAGGAATCAGCCAGTTGCGACAAAGAAGTGCAGCATAGTATGGCAGAGCAGCTTGTTGATCATATCTGGCAAGTTGGTTCAGAACAAGTTAGTTATGAGCAACTGGGACGAATGAAAAAGATAGCCATATTAGAGCAAAAATTAGTACCTCAGCTGAGGAAACAATTTAAGGAAGCCCTACAGGAAGATTCAACTAACCTCTTGCCAAATGACAAGATTTTAGACAAAGATATCGAAGCAT
>JAJZHL010000053.1 GCA_021804505.1 Pseudomonadota bacterium
AGAGCAAAGGCGATGGCTGGTACACATCAAACCAAAACTATATCTGAGGTATCAGGTACTACCAAAAAACCTTTTAAACAGAAAGGGACTGGTAATGCTAGACAAGGTTCTTTAAGATCTGCACAGATGAGAGGCGGGGGTGTTTCTCATGGTCCAGTAGCAAGAAGTCATGCTACTAAATTGCCTAAAAAAGTTAGAAAACTGGGTTTAAAGCATGCTCTCTCTGGCAAGCTGGCTGATGGCAAGTTGCTGGTTATTGATTCATTGAACTTAGAACAATCTAAGACTGCTAACCTTGTAAACTTACTAAATAATTTTAAGGGAAAGAGTTATTTTGTGGTGAGTGGTGATAAAGTAGATAATAATTTTTCTTTGGCTATACAAAATATACCTAATACTGTTTCAGTGCCACAAATCGGAGCCAATGTTTATGACATTATACGTCACGATTATGTTTTATTATCAAAAGAAGCAGTGAGCGCTTTAGAAAAGAGGTTAAAGTGAAATCTTATCAACATTACGATCTGATTAGAAGCCCAATTATAACAGAAAAGACTACCATTTTATCTGAGCAAAATAAGTTTACATTTCATGTAACTGATTATGCTGAAAAGTCTTCTGTAAAATCAGCTATTGAAAAAATTTTTGAGGTAAAAGTCAAAAAAGTTAACATTTTAAATGTTAAAGGTAAAAGCAAGAGATTTAAAGGTATTAACGGTAAGCAGTCTGATAAGAAGAAGGCTATTGTGACTTTAGAAAAAGGTTATACTATTGATTTTAGCGGGGGTATTAAATAAATGGTGTTAAAAAAGTTTAATCCAATTACTCCTTCCTTAAGAGAGTTAATCCAAGTTGATAGGTCTGATTTATGGAAAGGTAAGCCTCATAAGCCTTTAACTCATGGCCTAAGTAAGACTGGGGGAAGAAATAATTTTGGTCGTATTACGTCTTGGCACAGAGGTGGTGGTCATAAAAAGCTCTATCGTGTAATAGATTTTAAAAGAAATAAGCTAGATGTTGAAGCAACAGTAGAGAGGATAGAATATGATCCTAATAGAACATCTTTTATAGCTTTAATTAAATTTGTTGATGGAGAGTATTCTTATATTTTGGCTCCACAAAAGCTTGCGGTAGGCGACAAAGTGATTTCTAGCGATAATGCTGACATAAAAGTTGGTAATTGCTTGGCATTAAAATATATTCCAGTTGGTACTACTGTGCACAACGTAGAAATGAAGATTGGTAAAGGTGGCCAGCTAGCTAGATCTGCTGGTACTTCTGTTGATTTAGTCGGTAAAGATGCAGGTTATGCGCAAATAAAACTTAGATCTGGGGAATTTAGATTAGTGCCCCTTGAGTGTCGCGCTACAATAGGTGTTGTATCTAACCCTGATCAAAAAAATATTAATTTAGGTAAAGCTGGTAGGAATAGATGGCTTGGTCTTAGACCTCATGTTCGTGGAGTTGCGATGAACCCTGTGGATCACCCACACGGTGGAGGTGAAGGTAAGACTTCTGGTGGTCGTCATCCTGTGACGCCATGGGGCTTCCCTACTAAAGGTAAAAAGACTCGTAAGAATAAGTTTACGTCAAAATATATTATTAAGAGAAGAAAATAGTTAGGTATTGTTTATGGCGCGTTCGGTGTGGAAAGGACCTTTTGTTGATGGTTATTTAGTACAAAAAGTTCAGCGACTAATTGAATCTGGTAAATCGGAAATGATTCAGACATGGTCAAGAAGGTCAACTATTTTACCTTTTTTTGTTGGAATAACTTTTTCTGTACATAATGGGAATAAATTTATACCAGTATCTGTTAGTGAAGAGATGGTCGGAAGAAAATTAGGCGAGTTTGCTCCAACTAGGACTTTTCATGGTCATGGAGCTGATAAAAAAGTTAAGAGAAAGTAAATATGGCAAAAGAAAAGAAAAGTTTTGCTACAGCAAGTGCAAGATCTTTGAGAGTAAGTCCAAGGAAGTTAAATTTGGTTGCTAGTTCTATTAGGAATATGAAAGCATCTGAGGCTTTAATTCAGCTAACTTTTTCTCCTAGAAGAATCGCAAAAGACGTAAAAAAGTGCCTACAATCTGCTGTGGCAAACGCTGAAAATAATCTTGGTTTAGATATTGATGCGTTACTTATTACTTCGGCAACCGTCGGTAAGGCCTTAGTGATGAAAAGAATTATGCCAAGAGCTAAAGGTAGAGCAACAAGAATTAATAAGTTTTTTAGTAATCTATATATTACTGTTACTGAAGTTGAGGGGAAGTAGAATATGGGGCAAAAAGTTAATCCACATGGTTTCAGAGTAGGGCCAACATTAATTAAAGGTTGGGACTCTGTATTATTTGCTGAGAGGCAATATAAAGCCCTTTTTATTCAGGATTTAGAGGTTAGAAGTTTAATTAATAAAAATTATGTTCAGGCCCAAGTTAGTAGAGTATTAATAGAAAGACCTTCAAACAAAAGTGTTATAGTGAATATTTTTGCTAAAAAACCTGGCGTGATTATTGGCAAAAGTGGCAATGATATAGATCGTCTAAAAAAGGATGTGCAAAGGATTACCTCACTAAATGAAGTGTATATTAATATCCATGAGGTGAAGAAGCCTAATATTGATGCTGCAATTGTTGCGCAGACGATAGCAATGCAACTTGAAAAGAGAGTATCTTTTAGAAAGGCGATGAAAACAGCTATGCAAGCTTGTTTCAAACAGGGAGGTCTTGGGATAAAAGTAGCTTGCTCTGGTCGTTTAGCTGGTGCTGAGATAGCAAGAACAGAATGGTATAGAGAAGGTAGAGTGCCGCTGCATACTTTAAGGGCAGATATTGATTATGCCACCGCTGAGGCTAATACAACTTATGGTGTGATAGGGGTAAAGGTTTGGGTTTATAAAGGCGACTATGTCGAGAATAGAAAGAAATATAATTAATTTTGAAGTAAAGTAATGTTAGCTCCAAAAAAACAAAAATTTAGAAAAGCCCATAAAGGCAGAGTTTGTTCTAAAGCAAAAGCTGGGACTATGCTAGCTTTTGGATCTTTTGGACTTAAGTCTTTAGACGGTCTAAGGGTTACTGCTAGGCAAATTGAAGCTGCAAGAAAAGCTGCGACCCGTTGTATGAAGAGACAAGGAAGGCTATGGATTAAAATTTTCCCAGACTTGCCTGTATCAAAAAAGCCAGCTGAGGTTAGGATGGGTAAGGGTAAAGGCTCTCCAGAATTTTTTGCTGTAAGAGTTTCTCCTGGTCGCATTATGTTCGAAATTGAAGGAGTTGCAGAAGATGTAGCTACAAGAGCTTTAGAATTAGCAGGAGCAAAATTGCCTGTGAGAACAAAGATAGTGAGGCGTTATGAATGATCCTGAATTAGCAATGAAAGTAATAACAGGGCAATCAACAGAAGAATTGCATAAGAAAAGAAATTTGTTAAAAAAAGAGCTGTTTAATTTGAGATTTCAAAAAACGCTTGGTGAGCTAAAGAATACCAGTAGATTTGCTCTTGTAAGAAAAGGTATAGCTCGTATTAATACAGAGATAAATTTTAGATTAAAAACTGGAGAATAGTAGATGCCAAAGAGAGTGTTACAGGGCGTTGTTGTAAGTACAAAACGTGATAAGACTGTTACAGTAAAGGTAGAGCGTAGATTTAAGCACCCTATATATAAGAAAATTGTAAGGGTGTCTAAAAAATATGCAGCACATGATCCAGAGAATAGTTGTCAAGATGGAGATACGGTTAATATAATTGAGAGTCGTCCTATATCTAAAACAAAATCATGGGTCGTAGTGAAGGCTTAGTCAATTTAATTTTTTGACTTTATAGCAAAGATTGGCTATTTTAATGCGTTATTAAATATCTTTAAGTGGAAGTAAGTTATGATTCAGATGCAAAGCATCTTAGATGTGGCGGATAATTCGGGTGCAAAAAAAATTATGTGCATTAAGGTGCTTGGTGGTTCACATCATATGATAGCTGATTTAGGAGATGTGATTGTAGTATCTATCAAAGAAGCGCTACCAAATGGTAAAGTAAAAAAAGGTGATGTGCATAAAGCCTTGATTGTTAGAACTAGAAAAGGGGTAAGAAGGTCAGACGGTAGTACTATTAAATTTGACACTAATGCTGCAGTGCTTTTGAATAAACAAGGTGAACCTATAGGTACAAGGGTTTTTGGACCAGTTACTAGAGAGCTTAGAGCGAAAAAATTTGTTAAGATTATGTCTCTCGCTGAGGAGGTGCTGTAAATGGTTAAGTTAAAGATTAAAAAAGGTGATGAAGTAGTAGTTATCACAGGTAAAAATAAGGGTAAAAAGGGGAAAATATTAAAAGTTTTCCCAAAGGAAAATAGAGCAATTGTTTCTGGTGTTAATATAGCAAGTAAACATACTAAAGCTAGCCAGACAAGTGAAGGTGGAATTGTACCAAAGGAACTAACGATACATATTTCTAATGTAGCGCACATAGATCCTAAAAGTGGTGAGGCTACTAAAGTTGGTTATAAGGTTTTAGAAGATGGATCCAAGGTTAGAGTGTCAAAAAAATCTGGTGAAATTATTAGTGGAGAAGGTAAATAATGTTGCTGAGATTTAAAGAGTTATATAATAACCAAATAGTTCCAAATTTACAAAAAGAATTTGCGTACGCAAATAAACACCAATTACCAAAACTAAAAAAAATAGTTGTAAATATGGGTGTTGGAGAAGCTGTAGCAGATTCTAAAGTAATAAATAATGCAATCAATGATTTAACTTTAATTTCAGGGCAAAAGCCTTTAGTGACAGAAGCTAAAAAATCTATAGCAACTTTTAAGCTACGTGAAGGTATGAAAGTTGGATGTAAAGTTACTTTGCGTAGAGATAGAATGTATGATTTCTTAGAAAGACTGGTGATGGTGGCTCTGCCACGCGTTAAAGAATTTAGAGGCTTTTCAAGCAAAAGTTTTGATGGTAGAGGAAATTTTACTTTTGGTATAAAAGAACAAATAGTTTTTCCAGAAATTAATTATGATAAAATAGACGTAATTCGTGGCATGGATATTACAATTGTTACCAGCGCTTCTACTAATGAGGAAGGTAAATTTTTACTTTCCGGTTTTAATCTACCTTTTTATAATTAAATTTGTAAATAAAGATGGCAAAAGTAAGTTCAGTACAAAAAAATAACAGAAGAAAAAAGTTAGCTCAAAGCTTGTATAATAAGCGTACAAAGCTTAAAGAAAAAATTTATGATAAATCCTTGTCTTTAGAAGAAAGATTTTCTTTAGTTATGGCATTAGCAAAACTACCTAGAAATTCAGCTATGATTAGGGTAAGGAATAGATGTGAGCTAACAGGACGCCCAAGAGGGGTGTATAGTAAATTTGGTTTATCTCGTAATATGCTAAGAGATTTAGGTAGTAAGGGGCAAGTTCCTGGTTTAATTAAAGCAAGTTGGTAAAAAGGAAGAGTTTATAGTATGTCAATGACAGATAATATAGCAGATATGTTGACCAGAATTAGAAATGGTCAAAGCAGTAAATTGATATCTATATCTTTACCTTGTTCTAAAATGAAATGTGCTATTTTGGACGTATTAGTAGGTGAAGGATATATAAAAGGCTATAAGGTTGTAAAAGAAGATAAGGTTGATTATATTGAAGTTGACCTAAAATATTCCTCTAATGGAAAACCTGCTATATGTGAAATTCATAGAATATCGAAGCCAGGAAAGAGGATTTATTCTTCTATAGATAAGTTAAAAGGATATTATAATAATATGGGTATATATATTCTTTCTACTTCTAGAGGAGTTATTTCTGATAGAGAAGCTCATGACCAAAAAATTGGTGGTGAAGTAATTTGTAAAGTGTTTTAATGGTATAATATGTCTCGTGTTGGAAAGCTGCCAGTTGTAGTGCCTGAGGGTGTAAAAGTAGACTTAAGTGATTTGCAAGTTAGTGTTTCTGGCCCCAAAGGTCAGTTAACCAAAACTTTTGCTGGGAATATAGCAATTACTTTAGAGAATGATCAGATTTTAGTGAAACCTCTATCAAATGATAAAGGTGCGCGCTCCATGTGGGGCACAGCTAGAAGCATTATCAACAGTATGGTTAAGGGTGTAAAAGAAGGTTTTACTCAAGAGCTAGAAGTAAATGGCGTTGGATATAAAGCTATGGTCAAAGATAGCTATTTAAATTTGACACTTGCCAAAAGTCACAATACAAAAATTGAAATACCTAAATATATAAAAGTTAGCGCTCCTAAGCAAAATCAAATTATTTTAGAAAGTGTTGATAAAGAAAAATTAGGTCAATTTATTTCAATTATTATTAAACAAAGGCCACCAGAACCATATAAAGGTAAAGGTATTAAACGTAAAGGACAGTACGTTCAAAGAAAAGAAGGCAAGAAAAACTAAAATTTAAGAGCAAAAAATGCGTACACCAAAAAGAAAATTTGAAATTAGAAGAGATAGGGTAAGAACTAAGATCTCCAAAGTATCTAATAGGCTGAGGTTGTCTGTTTTTAAATCAGGGAAGCATGTATATGCTCAAGTGATAGATGATGCTCGTTCAGTCACTTTAGCTTCTGCTTCAACTTTAGAGAAAGAGATCAGACAATTAAAAAAGTCTAATTGCAATATAGCAGCTGCTACTAAAGTTGGTGAATTAATAGGCGAGAGAGCTGTTTCACAAGGTGTTAATGAAGTAGTATTTGACAAAGGTGGTTATAAATATCACGGTGTCGTTAAAGCTCTTGCAGATGCAGCAAGAAA
>JAJZHL010000054.1 GCA_021804505.1 Pseudomonadota bacterium
GGTATAATTTAATAAGCAATGCGGGAAGAATTACAAATAATAACCCTTAAATATTCATAACCCAGCCTCGTTACTATAGCAAGCTTGTATCTAGAGCTAAAATAAAGTTTTATTAAAATTTTACTTTTTTGTATTGTGAGTTGCACAACAATCTTCTACAATCGGCTGTGGTGGAGTTTCTAGAGGCTTTTTTAGCCCACAAGAACTAAAGAGGAAAACACTTAATATTAAGACGACATAGTTATTATTCATACTTTATGACCTACAATAAATTATAAGCGGAACACTATATGTTTAATAAGAACAATAGTAAATATTTTTTTCTAATTATAACACTTTTTATATTGTCCACTAATAGCTTTGCAGCTAATAAAGTGAAAAGTAGTATTAAAATGCTTGATGGTTCACCTGTTCCCGATACAGTAGTATTCTATGATGATAAAGGTGAACAATATTCCCTCGATAAATTTGAAGGCAAAACAATATTATTAGTATTTTGGGCGACTTGGTGCGGGTCTTGCACTAAAGACATGCCAGATTTGGATATGCTACAAAAAGATTTCCGCAAGCTACCATTCACTATTATTCCTGTATCACAAGACTATCAAGGTATAGAAGCTGTGAAAAAATACTATTCAGATTATGGTATTAGATATCTCCCGCTTTATCATGATTTTAAAAATCAACTATTTAAAGCCTTTGAGATAGTTGGCATCCCAACAGCTATTTTAATCTCTCAAGATGGTAAAATGCTGGTTAGTTTTATTGGAGCAGTAAATTGGTTTGACGAAGAAATCCGTGAGATAATCTTGTCAAAGATTCCAGGAGATCATCCAGAGCCAAAAAATTCTTATAAAGATCAACCATTTAGCCAGCCTATGGGTAGGCAGGCAAAACCAGAATCTAATAAGGAAGCACTAACTCAAGATCAGGATGTTAAAAAAGATCAAGAGTCTAAAAAAGACGCAGAAGCTAAACCAGCTAATGAGCAAAAGGCAACTTCAGACAAAAAGAATGATATACAAAACAACAGAACTAATACGGATAAAAAAGCAAATGCAAAATAACAATACTGCCGCCGGCACAAGATATAATTCTACCGTAATTAAACCGCAACTAGGAAGACTAGAACAAATTTTATCTTTTCTACCTATATGTAAAAAAACAAAACCAATTATTGCTGTTCTATATCTTAGTGGTGTCATTGGTAAAGTGAGCGCTATGAAATCTGGCCTTAGTATAGAAGCGTTAAACCCTTTAATTGAAAAAGCTTTTGAAATCAAAAATCTTACGGCAGTCTGTTTGGCAATAAATTCCCCAGGAGGGTCACCAGTTCAATCCGAACTTATTGCAAAACGTATAAGAAGCATTGCTACTGAAAAAAAGATACCTGTTTATAGCTTCGTAGAAGACTGCGCTGCTTCAGGTGGTTACTGGCTTGCATGTAGCGGCGATCAGATCTACGCATCTGCAGGCTCTATAGTTGGCAGCATAGGGGTAATTGGCTCTGGTTTTGGCTTTGCTGATGCTATTAGCAGAATTGGAGTAGAACGTAGAGTATTTACAGAAGGCCGTAATAAATCCATTTTAGATCCCTTCAAACCAGTACAGAAAGAAGATGTAGATATTATAAAAAAAATACAAAAGCAAGTACATCAGCACTTTATAAATTATGTCAAGGAACGTCGCGCGGGTAAACTAACACAAGAAGATGATATCCTGTTTAATGGCGAGTTTTGGGCAGGGAATACCGCCGTTGATTATGGTCTAGTAGACGGACTAGACGATATGTATAGCTTTATTAAGGCTAAATATGGTAATGTTACTTTTAAATATATAGGTGAAAAGCAATCCTGGCTCAAAAAGAAATTAGGCATTATAGGCAGTAATACTATTCAAAATTTCTCGGATTCTTTGATTAAGTCGATAAGTAACAAAGTAAAATATGATAAGTTCAATGTTGAGTAAGTTATACCATTCCCGGTCTTTTCTGAGATTCCCACGTAGGCGGGAATCTAGTCCAGTTGTCTCCTAACTACGGCGCAGATCCAGTGGCTAATTGCAGTCAATAAATTACTTCTATTTTCTCGGATTATCATTTCAATAGTTCCAATATTTAATTCATAATTTAGCTTAGGCATTTCCTGGATCCCCGTTTTCACGGGGATGATATAGGGTAGCTGGAATAACCCAAGGCCGAGAGATTCACCTCATAACTACTGTACAAAGCCAAAAGATTCCTTAACTGCAGCAAGGGTCTTTGTAGCAGGTATTCTTGCCTTTTCTGCTCCCTTATATAATATGCTTTTTAAATAATCTAGGTTTTGCATTAGCTGCGTATATTCCGTTCGAATAGGAGCTAGGGCTAAGATTATCACTTCGGCTAAATCATTTTTAAACTGAGCGAAACCAGTATTTTGATATCTATTCACTATTTTATTAATATCATCTCCCGATAAACTACAATATATATCGATTAAATTACTAATTTCCGGCCTGGTAGTATGATCGTAGCTAATCTCACTTATATTATCAGTTTTTGCCTTTTTAATTTTTTGATTAATTTGCTCGGGACTATCATTCAAATTAATCCGGGACAAATCAGAAGGATCCGATTTACTCATCTTTTTACGCCCATCTTTAAGACTCATTATTCTTCTTGCTTTACTAGTTAAAATGAGGGGCTCTGGAATCGTCAGAATATCTTTGCCGACCTTCCTGTTAACAACCATAGCTATATCTCTAGTAAGCTCCAAATGCTGCTTTTGATCGTCTCCTACCGGCACTACGTTGGTTTGGTATAACAAGATATCCGCAGCCATTAAAACTGGATAAGAAAATAAACCTAAACAGGCATTATCCTGATCCTGACCTGCTTTATCCTTAAATTGAGTCATCCGTTTGAGCCAACCAAGAGGCGTTACACAATTTAATATCCAAGCAAGCTCAGAATGTTCCTTTACCATGCTTTGTGCAAAAATAGCAGTTTTATCCGGAGATAACCCAGCTGCTATATATATAGCAGCTGTCTGTAATGTAGACATATGCAGCTCAGATGGCAAGCGATCTATTGTAATTGAATGAAGATCCGCTAAGAAAAAATAGCAATTATATTCATCTTGAATTTGGGTCCAATTAAGGATTGCGCCAAGATAATTACCTAAATGCAAATCTCCGGTTACTTGGGTTCCCGAAAGAGCAACTTTTTTCATACTATTTTCCCTAAATAAATAATTATATTTTGGATGATATTAATTTTATGGTATATACTAGTTAGTTTTTTAATAAAAAATAACTATGTTTTGGCGCATTAGAGTATTAGCATTTTACTTACTACTTACTATATTTACTACAATATTCTTTATAATATGCTACATACCTATAACCTTTTTTAATATTAATTACAATATAAGATATGGGATAGGAGTAGTTTTTTCATATGTATTTATCTGGCTTGCTAAAATAGTGTGCGGCCTAAGATATAACGTATCAGGCCTAGAGAAATTACCCTCGACTCCATCAATAGTTGTGTCAAATCATCAATCATTCTGGGATCAAATATTTGTTCAATTAATAATACCCAAACATTCATGGGTATTAAAAAAGGAGTTATTCAAGATACCATTATTTGGTTGGGGCCTCAGGATGGTAAAACCAGTGGCAGTTGACCGTAATTCTAATATTTCCGTCGGGCAAATTTTAAAAGAAGGAGCAGAAAAGATTACTAGCGGGTTATGGCTGATTATTTTTCCTGAATCTACAAGGCTTAGGCCTGATCAAACTAGTAAGTATAAACCAAGCGCAGCAAAACTTGCTTCTGTTGTTAAAGTGCCAATAGTATTAATGGCTCATAATGCTGGGGTATATTGGCCTAAAGGTTTTTGGATAAAGAAACCGGGTATAATCCAGGTTAAAATTATTGACGTCATAGCGGTCACTGAAGTGGAAAAATATGATGCACGTGAGCTCACTGATCAAATGGAACAAATAATTAACCGAGAGAAGAAAATATTGTTTGAACAAACTTTTGAACAGAATTAAATAGGAGAGATAATTTTGACCTTACCAGTAACTAAGCAAGAACCATACGTATGTAAATTATCTATCAAGGATCTACGCCTATGGGTACATTTAGGTTGTTCGCCTGAGGAGAGAACTAACCCGCAGCCCATAAGCATTACGCTCAAATTATATTTTACTAAACTTCCGAAAGGCACCATTACAGATGTATTAACTGATACTGTCTGTTATTTCCAAATAACTAAACTTGTAGAAGAGATAATAGCAGGAAGAAATTTTAACTTAATAGAGCACCTGGCGCATACTATACACGAAGCTGTACACAAATATCTAAACTCGTTAGAACATGGAGATGCAACACTAAAAGTAATAGTTAATAAATTATCTCCTCCTGTGCCAAATGTACTTGGAGGGGTATCGTTTAGTTACTAAATAAGTTATGAGCCTCCTTATTAAACAGGCTCGGCCATATAACCATCTCTATGTGAGAGCTACTATCAATATACTCCAAGATTCCAGTAGATCCTTCTTAGCTAACGCTACACAACCTGCTGTAGGACAGAAATCATCACGTGCGATATGGATAAATATTGCACTACCTCGCCCAGCTATAGGTGGATTATCATTATATCCAATAGTAACTATTATATCGTAGATACGATCTTCACGCCAAAGATTTTCAGAGCCAGCAGGATATGGTAATTCACAAACTTATTATAGGCGCTATCCTTGGGATCATCACACCACCCATCATCTTTATTTATTTGATAGGTAGGTATTTTTACGGCTGGAAGCTGAATCTTATCGCTACGATAATAGATTTCACGTATAGGATAATACCACAAGGAGTGGCCATATCTCCTTCTCTTTTAAGGTCTCCATCAATAAACCCATTGGCTCCTATTTGGACCTTATAAACTTTGCCATCAACATGGAGCATTTTATCTGGCGTAATAAGTAAATTCATAGTTTACCTGAGATAGTTCCATTGCATTATAACATTAATATAACTTTTAAAAAGATCAGTTTTAAAGGATCTCCAAAGCATTAGAATGGTCAGCAATTCCAGCCAATACGACCCCATCCAATATCAAGCTTTTTAGATTTTCATAATATGTATAATTTCCATAAAGAACTTTAAACCCAGCTAAATACGCATTAACATTTCCTTGTCCGCAGGTTTTTAATAATTCAACAAATTTATGCGACAACGTTACTGGATTATTTACCTCATTTAACTCTTTCTTAATCTTTCTTATTATTTGTTGTGATACATCTATTTGAGGGGTCATTTTAAACTCATTTATTAAAATTGAAGTCTGTTCAGTTGCACAACTACTCTTCACAAACATCAAGAAAAACTACTTTAAAATATTGTTCTGCAGCAAGTGACTTTACATGCGGCATTTCAGGATATTGTAACAAAATAGGTAGGAATACCCCTCCTCCTAGGATAATACGTGTATTTTCCTCCTCCACGGATTTAAGGCCCCATTTATTATGATAAGACATAGCCATTAATTCCCGCTTATTTTGGGGGTTAGGATAATTTCCTAAATACATAACAACATGGCCATTGATATATACTATCGTGAAAAACGGTTTTCCATTTTTCATCAAATAATCTAACCTTTGCTCAGGCGTACTATGACTCATATCTACAACTTCACCTAATTCTGCCTGATGTGCCGAATGCCTTGGTAACCATATACCAAAAGGCGTATATAAGCTCTTTAATTCCGCTGAACAGTCATTGTAAAAATAGGCATTTCCCCATCCATACGGACGCCCTACTAAACCTTTAAGTATAGTAGCTATATTACGAGGAGTGGCTAGAGTTGGCATAATAGATATATGCTGTTTGGATATTTTAGCATACTTAATTACTGCATAACCATTAACCACATCTGGTACCATAAGTTTTGTACCAGTATTATCATTAATCATAGGAAAAACAGAACCGATATATGCATAGAATAAAAAATTACCTTTTGAATCTAATATACTAGTTTTAGTATTGGTTATTGCAGCAAGCTGCATTTTTGCTTGCTTTTTCCATTGATTGACAAACTTAATATCAGTTCGAGCAATGCCATTACTTTTAACCCAAGCCAGAACATCCGGTGATTGCACCAAAGACCATGCATGGTCTTTGGTAGTACCTATTATATAAAGAGGAGTCCCTGCCCAAATAGAGAACATTTGTAAGTTATCAAAAGGATACCCTTCCCCAGCTATTTTATGACTATAAAAATGGACATCATCTGTAGGCAGCGCTCTTGCACATAAATTATCAATAGCGATGGCCCTGTTATTTAAGGAATATTTTAAATTATTAAATTGGCTTATATTGATATTATGAGCAATTTGATTAATCCATTCATCTGGATGAGGGCGAAAATTCTCTCCATAGCTAATTTGGTGAGCAGGTTTTTCCTTATTGCTAAAGGAAACTAACCTATTCTTGATAATAGTTGAGATATCATGAGGAGCTGTGCTGTTGAGCTTTTTGGTAATATTTTCTGCACTCCATGGCGAATTATTCTCATAATAACGATCATAAAACTTTGCAAAATGTTTCTGCTGCAAATCATTGGTTAATAATGGGATATCGTAACCTGTATCCT
>JAJZHL010000055.1 GCA_021804505.1 Pseudomonadota bacterium
ATAATGCCACAATACCTGTTATTAATACAGCCTTTTCTGCTGCTAAACAGCAATTAGAATCTCCGATGATTGCTAGGGCAGTTGTAAAAAAACTGGACAAGTTTTTATCATTATATACTGGTACCCTTAGTTGTGGAGTAGTAGGACTAGGAGTCATAGGTAGGGCAGTTGTAGAAAAATTATTAGAGCTCAATCATGAAGTGGTAGTGTACGACAATCTCGAAGAAAGATATGATTTTATAAAAAATGTTAAGATTGTAAATAGTACCCAATTATTGTTTGAAGAGGCAGAATATATCTTTGGTTGTACTGGAGAAGATATCAGTATATCTCTTGATATAACAAAGATGAACGGAATTAAAAATTTGATTAGCTGCTCGTCACAAGATATTGAATTTCAATCCATACTGAAAATTATTCAAGATACTTCCGTTAATAGCTCTCTCAATATATTGGATAATATAGATTTTCCCTTAATTAACGGGAATGTTAAAATTTTTAGAGGTGGATACCCTATAAATTTAGATAATTCTGGTGAATCCGTACCTGCTTCAGAGATACAGCTTACTCGAGGATTATTGCTTGGAGGAATTGTACAAGCACTATTTCAATTACTTCAGGAACCTAATCAACAGCCTAAACAATATATGCTACATCCTAGAATACAGAAATTAATAGTCCAGGTTTTAATAGAAAATGATCCAAGTAAATTCCATGAGCCGTTAGCAAAAAATTTTCTAGATGAAGAATGGATAAAAAATAATTCTAGCGGAGAATATATTACTAGCGAAATCCTGTTAAGAAACTTTTCTATATAGCAATCCTCAGAAGTAGCGAATTTTATCACTCCGTTCTTCTACTGCACCATAAAACTATAAAAAAATTCAGGACCAATATCAAAAATGCAATATTTTAGCATTTTTGATAGAGAGTAGGAACCTCTATTTTATTTCTTATCTTTTGAGGTGTGTGTCATACCATTTACAACTACTGTAGGATTGCCGGAAATAGCTACTATATGCTTCTCTTCTACATTTTTAAGGAAATAGTGAATGAATATTAAAAAGGTAACCAATAACGGTAGAGCAAAAAATAGCAAAGCCTTGCCCTTTCTCTTTGATTCTTCTTTATCAAGACGCTTAGTTTCCTCTTCCTCTAACTCTGCATCTAAATCTTGTTGTACCATTTACAATACTCATGTAGTCAACTGACCTAAGCTCAAAATAACAGATTTTAGATCGGTTTCAAGAGCAAAAATCATGAAAAATAAACTCACTACAAATTAGCCATTTAGATAGTCAATATATAAGTGATTTCCATTTTTTTTAATGAGACTGTAAAGTCATTTCTAGCTTAGTAACAGGAATATTACCAGCTAGCTTTACATAACAGGTAAGGTTTGGTAGGTTCATAATTTCAGAGGGCATTACTATTAACTTCTTTTTTTCTATATTATTGATATTTACTCCATCACGCATAGAGTTAGACCCATAAGAAAGATTTTCCTGTGTTTCAATGATTTCCTGCTCACCAAGCATTAAAGCAGACCTATGAGCTGTTTGCTGATCACCTACTCGGAAGATAAACCTGCTACTAAATAAATCAAGCATAGAAGCAGCACCAGCATGGCCGTATATTTCTTCTAGCTGATAGATGTTCTGTAGACCTGCAACAAAACACCCGCCATATTTTCTACTCTCGGCTAAGGCAATTGGTAAAGAATCGATTTTTTGCAAAGCTGGTAGCTCGTCTAAAATAAACCACATATTGCTGTTATTGCTGATACCCCTATCCATTAAAGCTTTGATGGCAATACTGATCCAAGCGGCAATTAAAGGACGTAATGTTACTCTTTGATTAGGAGAAGCAGTAATAAATAGCCAACCAGTATCAAGGGGATCTGTGAACCATTGCCTAATGCTAAAATTACCCTTTGGTTGTAAGTGTTTTAAGGATGCGATATTCTTACCAACAGTTGCCTGAATACCGGCAGAAGTTTCGGGTGCACTATTGCTAATAATACCAGCAACTGCCGTATTTTTAAAAACTCGTGCAAATTGCTGATTATCTGAATATATAATCATCTCAACTAATTTTTTGATATCTTTGCTATCTTGGTATAATTGTAGGCCTTCAGATAATACTAGTTCAGCATTTTTAGCAAAAAAATCATCTAGCCTTGGGTTATAACTACTAAAGCTGCTAGCTATGTCGTCAAAATCAGATGTCTCACGGCAATCGTTCCATGGAAGCCAGTGCTGACTGTTTTCAGAAAAGGGGTTCAGGATTTTATCTACTTTAGGATTAAAAAATCGTTCGACAAAAGAGCCGGTTAAATCGACAATAATAGCCCGATCATTTTGCCCTCTAATCTGAGGTAATAATTCATTTAGCATGTTAGTTTTCCCGGTGCCTGTGGTACCAGTTAATAATAAATGTTGTCTTTCACTATTTTTAACTAACGGCAACCTTGCAAACTTAATTTTTGAAGCATTGTCACTTTTATATAACATTTTAGCTACAACTGTAGCTTCTGCAAACTCTGCACCTCTGACTGTATCTTTACTCATTGTTTTCTTGCCTTGGTAGATAAAGAAGATAATGGAGGCTATTACACCAATAGCAAAAACGATTATTCCTTCTAACAAAGCTGAGTGTAACAAAAATTGCTTAAATTGTTCAATCTTGGTGCCATAAGGTGTGATATTCCAGAATTTATCAATAAACGTCCCAGCATTACGATAAACCCAAGATTTTTGTTCTAGATAATAAAATTTTATACCTATTTGATTGATAGGATAAAAATATTGTCCTACTGCAAGTTTTAACTGAACGTAACGCTCAATTGAAAAATAATACAAACTGATTAAGGATAATTTCTGGTACATACGCCATATTAGCCAAATTATGGTGAGTAACAGCCCTACCATAATGGCATTGATACTTCCTTGTCCGAACATTCGAAGTTGATGGGCAAAGATTTGTGAGCCGCGGGTAAAATTATTTTGATTATGATTTTGGTAGCTCATCTATGGAAGTTACAAATTACTTTTTAATATCTTTAATTTCAGTTCAAGTTCATCTGCCAGCAGGTTATTGCCTAATTTTCTTAAGCCCATAATTGTTTGTTCATATTCTTCTATCAGTTTAGGCTTATACTTAAGAGCCAAAGCTAAATTTTCCTTAGCTTCTTTGTGTTTTTGTAAAGATAATAACGATATGGCTTTTTCTAAGTAGCATTCAGCAAAATCAGCTTTATACTTAATAGCTAAATTATAGTTAGCTATTGCCTCCTGTTGACTCCCTAACTTTTCAAGAGCTATGCCTTTGTTGTAGTATGACTCTGCATCATCTGGTTTATATTTAATAGCAATATCACAATTCTCTATTGCTTTTTGGTATTCTCCTAACATATTCAAAGGGATTGCCTTATTGCAATAGGCTTCTACGTAGTTTGGTTTATACTTAATCGCAAAGTCATAATTTTTTATAGCTTCCTTAAATCGTCCTAAATACATCAAAGATATTCCCTTATTATTATAAGCTGCTGCATAATCCGGTTTGTACTTAATAGCCAGATCATAGTTTTCAATTGCTTCTTGATGTATTCCTAAATACATTAAAGATATTCCTCTATTATAATAGGCTTCTGAATAATATGGATTGTACTTTAATGCTAAATCAAAATTTTCTATAGCTTCTTTATATCTTCCCAATATGTTTAAAGAATCTCCTTTATTATTGTAGGCTTCTACGAAATCTGGTTTATATTTAATAGCTAAGTTATAAAATAATACAGATCCAGTGTATTCACCTAACTCGTTAAAAGATACTCCTTTATTATTATAAGCTTCTGCAAGGTAAGGTTTATATTTGATGGCAATGTCAAAATTTTTAATGGCCTCTTGATGCTTTTTTAAATCATTTAAAGCTATTCCTTTACTATTATAGACATCTGCATAATCAGGTTGGGACTTAATAGCTAGATCAAAATTTTTAATGGCCTCTTGGTATTTTCCTAATTTATAAAAAGACCTACCTATATTATAATATTCTTCTGCTAAAATGTCGGGGTCTTTAATTTTACTTTGCTGATCTAGTGCATTTTGTTGCTGTTTTGTATTACTACCTTTATCTAGCACTCTATCTATTGCTGCAATAGCAGTACTTGAGAGTACTAATAATAAAGTAATAGTAATAATTGGTTTATTGATGTTTGGCATAAATGTTATATCCATAATTTATTAATTTTTATTATCCTTTTTATAGCCTGGTAACTTTATATTTCTTTTCTTTATCGCTTCCTGGCTGATTCTAATATTATCCGCTACTTGCTGAGCAGCCCTTACAATTGTGGAGTCTGGAGTTTTACTAAATTCACCTTGAATCTGTTTGGTCCTGTCTTTTATTGTATCAGGTAACTGATTAAGATTTTTAATTTTTTCTCCTTCACTAGTAGTCACGTTATTTGCCAATATCTGGTCTATATTTTTATCATAAATGTCACTTTTCTTGTTATGAATATTACTAATAGCATCATTATTACTTAATTCTGTTATATTGTCATCAAAAGTTGATCGTAGCTCCCTTTTAGATGGAATAGCACTACTACTAGTAGTGCTTAAAGTTTTAGGTACAATATTATTAACTTTAGCTATGTCTAAAGCTATTTGCTCTGCCTCTTCTTTGTGAGTATTCGCCCATCTAGCTGCTTGCTCTTTGCTGGTAACCCCAGGAATATTTTTTGTAACTATGTTATCTAGTACTGGTTCATTTAAATTACGATCAATAGTAGCAGAGTTTTGAGATACATAATTGATATTATAGCTCAGCTGCTCCATATTTTGCTTGGTTCTAGCTATTTCTTGCCCAACAGATTGTTGCTCAGAGAAGTTATTGTTGAGATTATTACTTAGGTGTTGTACATCACTATTAGATTGATTAAGTCTGCCTTCTTTGGTAGCACTCTTAATTTTAGACAAAGCTTCACTATAAGATTTTTGTTGATTTACTGATTTCCCTTGATCTTGGTCTTTTTGTTTGTGGGCCCCAGCTCCTACTCTTACAGATAATAAAGCATTGCCCCCTATACTAATATCTGTACTAGTACTACTACCCTTTCTATTGCTACTTCCGGTATGCTCAGTAGCCGCCTTGCTATCAGAATTGTTTTGCTGCAGAGCTAAATACTCACTATCAGTAATACCTATAGATTTAGCCTCCTCATGGCTTATCCTCTTGCCTATCTCAGTTGCTATAGAGTTCCCTGATGTTGTCAGATCACTGTACCTATCAGTTAATCCATCAAGATAGCTCTGTGAACTCATAAACTGACTTTGATAGCTATCTTGTAATAATTTAGAGGAACGATAATTATTTACTAGAGAGTCTGCTGCCTCGTTCAGTACCTGCCTGCCACTATCAGTACTTGTTACTCTCATACCTCCATCATCAATAATCCCTCCTGCCATTTGCAGAGTCGGGGCATAACTTTGCTGGGCAATAGCACGGTTGCCAATGTTATAATTATCCATAGCAATATTATTATCAGCAATATTCGTGCCCATACCACTTGCAACTGAAGATGGGAGGAATTGGTTAGCAATACTAGCGGTAGTATTGGCACAGCCTTTAAGTACTGCCCATGATAGGTTTGGCACTAAAGCAGCGAGCATTTGGAAGGTAGCATAAGTATGCAGTAATATTTCAGAGAAACTACCTTGTGATAGAATATTTAGCCCTTCTGTTTTGCCAAGCGCCCCAGATATACCAGCTATACTAATCATTCCTAAACAATGAATAATAGTAAAAAATACTGGCCAACTAGCTACCCAAATCATTAATAAAAACCAAGTTTTTAAAATATTAAAACCACCAGGTAGCATACTCATAGGGAATACTATAAAGATCATGCAAACAATCACGGCAAAAAATGCTGATTGCAAAATTGGCAGGATATTGCCTACCATTTCTCCAAGGACCAAATAGGAAAATGATTGCTGAAATAACCCACGAGTGGCATTCATTGATACTAGTTGCGGATAAATCCTACTAAGGGAGAATTTTTCTCGCCAATCATCATAGGCTTCACGACTGCTATTAAGTAACATGGCTTGTTTCATCCATTGGTTAATATCAGTTTGTTCTTGCTTAAGATATTTTAATGTATCACCAGTCATGGCCATCAGCCTTGCGTTTAACTGGGCTGGTAGAGCAGACTGAATCCCAATCTTACTTGCAAATCTGGTCAATAAACCACCCTTTGATTCTCCATCAATAGCAGTTTTGATTAGGGGAGTAGCCTGCTCACAAGTTTTGAATGAAATAGCCGCATCACTAGGATCACGATAATAAATACCAAAATTATTAGGGATATTTTGCTCTATAAAACCAATTATGTCATTAGTTTGCTGTGCCGCTACTTTTTTGCCTAAAATATTACCAATAATATATGGCTTTATGAAACATTGACGTAAGAATTCTTTACTATTAGTTAAGGTTATTGGATTTTGGATTTTGGATTTGAATATCTCTGACTTTACCAACTGCTTTGACACCAAACATAATGCCAGTTTTTCTTGCACTAAGACCGTCGTGA
>JAJZHL010000056.1 GCA_021804505.1 Pseudomonadota bacterium
AACAATCAAACTGAATAGAATTACACCTGATCCAAAAGGAAGGCGCAGTGTATTCACGAAAAAGATTTCAAAGTTTCCTGCAATTGTTGGAAGGCCCGGAATTACAAGATCATTTATAAACAAAATTTCCTTGCGTATATTGTACTAGGCATTATCTTCTTTTCCAAGAATTGGAACCTAAAAAATGACCCAAGCAATCAAGCCTAAAGCAGAAAAAATTAAATTTGAGCCGGCGATTAAAAACGGACTGCCGGTAACAGTTAGAAAACCAGTCCAAGCAGCTAGCAGCTCAAGAGCAGTTACGTGAAGGATTAGAGCAAAGGCTAACAGAACAGGGCAGTCAGATAGCAGCTCAGGCTGAACATTTAGCATCTAAGGCTAATTTGGATGGTAGACAAAAGCTTGCAACGTTACAATTCGCATATAACGCAATATTGAAATATAAGGAGCTAAAAGCTCTTCATCTTAATAAAATAGAAGCTTTGTCTAAATTAGTAGACAGTCATGTTAAGCAGAAAGGGCCGCAGGATGCTTTAAGTGTTGGTCTTGATAAAGCAAATACTGTGGCAAATATTATACATTGTACGAGTGCAGTATATAAAATTTTAAACGCTACGGGTTACATTGGTCATAGCAAAGTAAATATGGCTGCTAAATTTGTTTCGGGAGCTACAGATTTTACCTCTGGTAATGAGGTAGCGCATTTTAGTGAAGTAATAGCAAATTTCCTAGCTAATCAAGCAGGATTGCAAAACCCACCCGAGGGAGCATACGATTTATTGCAAATGCTTGGTAACCTCGCTTCTGCTGATTGACCTGATAGGCACTGGGAATTTTATATTCCTGTCTGTAGTTCAGCTCTTAAACTTGCATAGATTTTATAACTTCCTACTAAAAAATTTATCACCAGTCATCAATCAAAAATTGCGGATCTAGCAATTATATCTTGCTAATAAGTAGTTTTATTATATTATAAGGTGACTTATATAGTGACTTTGGCACTTTTAGTTCAACTTAAAATGTTTAATAAAACTAAAATAATATGACAGAAGAAAGAAGTATCAATATAAATAAAGATAATTTCAGCCATACGAAGAAAGCGCTATTAAAGATGCGAACCATCTTGATTTTTGGTGAAATTAATCAGGAAATAAGTGAATCTGTCACGGCTGATTTACTTAACCTATCATTTGAAAATTCCAAGCCTATTAATATAGTAATTAGTTCTCAAGGTGGGCATGTGGAATCTGGAGATACTATCCATGATATGATTAAATTTATAAATAACCAGGTCAATATAATAGGGACTGGATGGGTAGCTAGTGCAGGTTTGCTGATATATCTAGCAGCTGAAAAAGAGCATAGATTTTCTCTAAAAAATACCAGATTCTTGTTACACCAGCCTTCAGGTGGGATGCAAGGTGAGGTTACGGATATACAAATCCACGCTGAGGAAATAATAAAAACAAAAAAGCGTCTTAATAATATTGTAGCAAATGCGACAGGGCAGAAATTACAAAAAATAGAAAAAGATGCAGAAAGAGATTACTGGCTAAGCGCTGAAGAAGCTAAGGAGTATGGTATTGTAAAGAAGATAGTTAGTTCTATTGAAGAAGTTGAAATGTGGTGCAGCGTTATCGCAAATAAATAAGAGAAAGGCATACAAGAGTGAAGTGTGTATGCCTAAGCAAAGGTGATTAGTTCAGTACAAGAATAACTAGTGTCCTTAGTTATTCTTAACTTCGACTTCAATTACTTTGTGAATATTGTTATCAAAGTACAAAACTAAGTTAAATTTGTCCCCTATATTCAAAGGTCGCTTCAAATTGAGCAGCATGATGTGTGTGCTACCTGGCTTTAAGACAGCAAAGGTTTTTGCTGGTATAATTAATTTGTCAAGTTTTACCATCTTGCTGACGCCTTTCTCATCAATAAAACTATCATGTAGCTCAGTAACATTTGCTATATCAGTATTCCAATTAACTAAATTGTACTGAACTTCTGAAACATTCTGTATATCGAGATATATGGCAGAATTGTTATTCTTGCTGTTAGAAGGCCTAGCCCAGGCGTTTGATAGTATAATTTTTTCAGATAGTGTGTCACTGCTATCCGCACTTCCTGTGTCGGAGGCGGTTGACTCTGCTAGGCATACTGAATAGTTGAGACATACGCTGAGGGTGAGAATTAACAATTTTTTTAAATTCATAGTTTATTACCTAAAATTAGTTTTTCGCCCTAATTGTATCATATCTGGTAAGCCTACTTAAGCAAAATTTAACCAAACCAGTCTATTAAAGTAAAGGTAATTGCATAATGCAGCACTGCAGCAAATATTGCCGCAAGCACATCATCTAACATGATACCAATTCCACCCTTAATATTCTTATCCAGCCAGTTGATAGGCCAAGGCTTCATAATGTCACAGAAGCGAAACAGAGAAAAAGGTAAGAGAAATAAAAAAATAAAATATATTAGTTTTGAGCTTAAATAAGCTGAAATCTGAGAATAATTTACGAAAAACACCGAAGGGGTAATAAGTATTATAGTTAGCATTTGTCCCACTACTTCATCAATTACTACCTCTTTGGGGTCTTCCTTCATTTTGTAGCGTACATATAGCGAGGAAAAATACGTTCCCATTATAAACAACAACACACAACTACCTACGTTAATAGCAAGCAATGTAAGTATTATAGGCATTTGCTGAGCGACAATGCTGTCTTGAAGCACTGGCTGACTTTTTAGCCAGTAGTAACTTACCAAATAGCATAGAGGAAAGGCTGCAAGCGAACCAAATGTCCCTGGGCAGTATTTAATTTTTCCTATATAGCAAAAGGTTGTAATGAATTCAGAGATTTTATTAAGATTGAACATATTAAATTATGTTTCGTTTAGTATAGGCGTATAATATATTACGCTAATCTCTTTGTCCATATATATGGTACTTGAATGTTTCATAGATAGAGATATCATTTTGCAAAACACGACAAAATTATTGACGATCTGATTAGTAGAGTAGTACCGTTAATAGGTAACTAGATAGAATGGTTGATTATGCCTAGAATAGGATATTTTGAATGGCTAAAATCTGAAGGGGTAGTGGAGTCATTTGAATACAGTTATGGATTTAATACAATGGAAGCAAATAATGTATATTCTTTTAGTACCCAGGTACAGGCTGAATCATTTAGGAATAAGTACCTTATAGACAATCATGATGCTGAAGTATTGTTTGATCCGAGACTTGGTGGGTACGTTATACTTATCACACCAGAGGCACAACAATCATTGAAAGAACAATTTGAAAATACTCACCCACAATCTTTAACTATCATAGATTGTGACAGGCAATTGGAAGCGATTCACTATGCTCAAAGAAAAGTAAGGGATTTTAATGAACCTAAAGATAAATCACCAGCATGGGGTCGTACAAATCGGCATCAAGTAGGCAATAGACTCGGAGAAGTATCATCCTTGCTTAGTAATCTGGATGACAATGAAGGGCTTGATGAAGATAGTATAGAATGGTCTGATGCAGAATGGGAAACTTCTTTTGCTGTTAGTGCAATGGATCTTGTGTTGACTGCTTATTCAGCAACAAATTCTTATTTACTTTCTAAGGAAGAAAGTAATCTTCTTGATAATACACAAAAATCAATTTTAGTAAAAAATGACAAAGGAAAATTTATTGGTGGATTAAAAATTGATAATAATTTTACTGATTATATACAAGAACAATACGGTAAAGATTATGATCAAGAAATAAGAACTGCTTTAGTGAAAGAAAATGTTAATCAATTACTTAATGGAGGGCCAAGATTGGCAATAGACCGCAATACTCAAGGTGGTATGGAAACTTTTATTGTAGAGGCAAATAATCCAAATTTCTATCTACAGCCAAGTTTTTTCCAGATAAAAATGGTAAGTCAGATACTGAGATACTAATTCTTTCGGCTGGAGGTATGCAAAGTCATGATGCACTAAGGGTGCTTAAAAAAGAAAAGGATCATAATGTTCCCGGTGAATATAGATATTTCTATACTATTCTTGGAGCAAAGATAGTAGTATAGCTGACACCTGGAAATTCAATAATAATAAAATCTCTGGACTTCGTGGTGGTGAAATACAAGAAAGGACTCATATACTCCTCTGCAACTGACGGGTAATTGCATAGTTTATAATGTCGCATTAACTATTGTTCATTTAGCTGGCGATGCCATGGGCTATGACATAATGCAATAAGCAAAAACATAATGGTCCAGCGGCGTTGAAGTTACTACATGCAAGGGAAGAGTCAGTAATGGAGGACAAGCAAAATATCCAGGAGTTAGCCAAAATGCAGTCACTATCTGATCTGAAGCCAGAACAGGTGGAATATAGAACTAATAAGAAGAGCCGAATAAATTTTAGCGACATAAATGAAGCGGCAAAATTTAAGGCGACTTTGCAAGCCCATAATGTAAAGGGTGACATAGTCAAAAGCCAGGATGGAAGAAATTACAGTATAGAATTAGCTCCAGACAAAGTAGAATTAGTAGTATCTCTTATTACGTTAAAGGCGCATAATAAGTCTTCTAGTAAAGATCTTGAGTCTAAAAAAAGCATACTTTCTCAACGTCAGGTTCTTGAGAAAAAAAGATGGGGCCAGCAGGGGTTTTGAGCAGGCTGTAATTCTATATCATACAGTTTCTAGCTGGAATTGTTTATGCAAGCTACGTATGGCGTTTTCGGTATCAGTGTCCTTCATTAAAATTGAGATTTTAATTTCTGATATTTGCATTGCTACAACAGGAATATTTTCTTCTTCTAATTTTGCTAACACTAATGGCCCTAGAGTTGGGTCGTTTTTTATTCCATAACCAATAACCGAAACTATGGCAATGTTACTATCACTAGTAAAGTCTTTTATCTCCCCTGATTTTTCCAAATTTTGTAGTAAATGATCTAGCTTATTTTTATCTGATAGCTGAGTAACCAAGCTATACTCCTTGTTCTTTTCCAGAGTTTCTACTGCTTCTATATGAATTTTATGATCAGCAAGAACATGGCAGAACCTCGTGAAGCTCATATTCTGTAAATTTACTAATATTTTTAATAGATTTTTATTGGAAGTAATACCCGTAATTAATTTATTTTCCATAATATTATCTCGTGAGGTAATTAATGTCCCATTTTCTGGGTGGCTGGCAAAAGTAGATAGAACACGCATAGGTATCCTATATCTTATAGCAATTTCTACACATCTCGGATGTAGCACTTTAGCACCAGAGGAGGCAAGTTCCAGCATTTCTTCAAAAGCTATATTTGTTAATTTTCTGGCATTAGGTACGATTCTAGGGTCAGTGGTAAATACTCCTTCTACATCAGTATAAATATCGCATCTGTCTGCTTTTACCGCAGCAGCTACTAGAGCGGCTGTAGTATCTGATCCACCCCTTCCCAGTGAGGTATGTCTTTGGTTATTTGTTATGCCTTGAAAACCTGTTATAATCGGTATAACCCCTTGGTTGATACAATCAGTAAGCAGATCTGTAGTTAATCCTGCCACTAGGGCTTTACTATAATTACTGTTAGTTATTATAGGGAGTTGCCAAGCCAAAATAGATCGCGCCATAATACCTGCTTCTTGCAAGCTAAGGGCAAGAAGAGCTGCTACAACCATTTCACCACTGCACAGGGCAGTGTCATATTCTGCAAGCTGAGAATCTGTATTAAGGCTAGAAACTTCGCTGCACATGGTAACCAGATGGTTAGTAACCCCTGCCATAGCAGAGACTACAACCATCACCTGATTACCGAGGAGTATCTCAGTTTTAATTATTGAAACAATATTTTTGATTTTAGATATGTCAGCAACGGAAGTTCCTCCAAATTTCTGAACTATTATTGCCATGATCTGATAGTAAAGATGATTGAATTAATTTATTGTCAAGGAGAAGTATTTGTTATGACAAGCCTACATTCCAGTTTCTCTGGCATTGTAGTCTTGTCATCCTAGTTTAAAACAGGGATCCAGAAAATCTTTACAGACTGGATTCCCGCCCTAGCTAGAATGACAAATATAGACTAGATTCCTGCCTACGCAGGAATGACAGCTGTTCATTCTATACAGAAAAAATAACTCTCAGACAATATTTACTAGCTTGTAAGTGCCTTTGCTTGCAAATTGTACCTTACCTGCAACTAAAGCAAATATAGTATGATCTTTCCCAAGACCAACATTTTTTCCTGGATGGATTTTTGTACCGCGTTGTCTAACAATAATATTGCCAGCTATAACACTTTGTCCATCTGATTTTTTTACACCTAATCTACGGCCGGCCGAGTCCCTACCATTCCTGGAGCTACCGCCAGCCTTTTTGGTTGCCATCTTATAATACCCTTAACTTAATCAATTATTTTTTTGTAATATCTAGTATTTTTAATTCAGTCAATTCTTGCTTATGTCCAGCCTTACGACGATAATTTTGGCGGCGCTTTTTCTTGAAAACTATCACCTTGTTGTCACGAAATTGGTTCGTGATCTCTGCGGTTACAACAGCACCTTTGACTGAATTAAAAATACTAGAT
>JAJZHL010000057.1 GCA_021804505.1 Pseudomonadota bacterium
TATTAATAATTTTAAGGAGTTTGTTATGTTGCTAAAAAAAACCGCAGTAGCTTTTATCGCATTATTTATGCTAACAGCCTGTAATACTACAAAAAAACCTAAAGATGTTAGTATGCTTTCAGACGAGAGCCCACTAGCAGCTGATTTCGAAAGACATGCTGGAGATAGAGTATTCTTCTCATTCGACAAGTCAGATCTTACTACTGAGTCAAAAAGCCACTTGCATAAGCAAGCAGAATGGCTAAAGAAGCACAGTCATGTTAAAGCTACAATCGAAGGACACTGTGACCAGAGAGGTACAAGAGAGTACAACCTAGGTCTGGGTGAAAGAAGAGCGGATGCTGTACGTAAGTACTTGATTAATCAAGGTATCGAATCAAATAGACTAGATACAATTTCTTACGGTAAAGAAAAACCTGCTGTTGAAGGTAATGATGAAGCAGCTTGGGCTAAAAACCGTAGAGCAGTAACCTCTGTTAAATAAGGTTATTTAGTTTCTAAATTATACTAAAAGTAGGGCCTACGTTTTGCGTAGGCCCTTTTTTTATGCTGTTAATATTATCTAATTTGCATTATAGTTATGGAAAGTAAGGATGTGATTCACAGTCATGCTGAACGTGTTTCAGCATCTCGATATCATCCTAGCTACGGCGGGGATCCAGGAAACGTTTGAGGTGAATTATGAAATAGTTACTGGATTTACATATTAGCTTCTGGTAAGAATGGAACTCTTTATGTTGGTGTGACAAACAATTTAGCAAATTGTTTGTATGAACATAAGGAAAGATTAATTGATGGATTTACCAAAAAGTACGAGGTACTCTACTTGAGTATGCTGCAGAATTTTGTAATATACATGAAAGCTATACATAGAGAAAAATGTATTAAGAAATGGAATAGAGGGTGGAAATTGAGGCTAATAGAAGCACAAAATCTTGATTGGAATGATTTATATGAAAGTATTTTATAACCTGGCTTCCTGCCCACGCGGGGATGACATAATAGTTTTTGGTATATAATGAAGTCATAACATGTCAAATATAGTAGAAATAAATGAAGTACGTGCTATTAAAAGGCCAGACTGGATAAGGGTTAAGGCACCAAATTCATATCAGTATCATCAAACAAAAGAATTAATTGACAGTTTAGGGTTGAATACCGTTTGTGAGGAAGCTGCATGCCCTAATATAGGCGAATGCTGGGCTAAAAAGCATGCTACGGTAATGATTCTAGGGTCAGTATGTACGCGTGCTTGCAGGTTTTGTAATGTTAAAACTGGACGTCCTGATTTACTGGATCCACATGAGCCTCAGAAGCTTGCTCAGGCGGTAATGAAATTAGCTTTAGAACATGTTGTGATTACCTCGGTTGATCGAGATGACCTAGAAGATGGTGGAGCTGAGCATTTTGCAAATTGTATACAAGCAATTAGGGAGTCCTCACCTACTACTACCATCGAAGTATTAACACCAGATTTTTTACGGAAAGATGGGGCAGCTGAAATAGTAGTGAGGGCAAAACCTGATGTATATAATCATAACATAGAAACGGTTCCTTCACTGTATAAGACCATCAGACCAGGCGCTAGGTATTTTAATTCATTAAACCTTCTGCATAGTGTGAAAAAGCTAGATTCTGATATTTTTACTAAATCAGGTTTGATGGTTGGTCTGGGTGAAACTAACGATGAGATTATACAAGTAATGGATGACTTACGAGAAGCTAAGGTTGATTTTTTAACCATAGGTCAGTATTTACAGCCAACCAAAAATCATGCTGTGGTGGACAGATATGTCTCACCAGAAGAGTTTAAGTATTTTGAAAGGGTAGCAAAGACTAAAGGTTTCTTGATGGTATCTGCGAGTCCACTCACTCGTTCATCCTATCATGCTGGAGCAGATTTCCAGAAACTAAAAAGCATTAGATCATCAGCTTAAGCAATTAAGGCGTTAAAAATGGGCAGAATATTTACAAAACGTAATTGGAGCTTGCCAGTAGTAATATCATTTGTTCTTGGTATTTGGTTTGGTAGTATTTTTTATAAAGAAATTAAGATCAATAATACCAATTGGCACAGCGTTCATACTGAGACGGATACTATAAATGTTTGTTTCACTCCTCCAGCCGGGTGTGTAACCTTAATAGCAGACGAAATTGCTAAAGCTAGGGACACTATATATGTCCAAGCTTTTGGTCTAACTTCTCAGCAAATAGTCGATCAGCTGATTTTAGCAAAAAATAAAGGTGTCAAAGTACATGTACTGCTTGATCGCAGTAATTTACATGATAAATATTCTAAAATGCCAGAATTAAAAAGAGCGGGTATTGATATAACGATAGATAAAGTACCTGGTATTGCTCATAATAAAATAATAATTATTGATAGAACTAAGGTTATTACTGGTAGCTATAATTTTACTAATGCGGCAGAAAAGAGAAACGCAGAGAATGTGTTATTAATAAATAATAGTGAAGTAGCAGAAACATACTTAAAAAGTTGGCTTAACCGCAGGGCCAAAAATTTAAGAGATGAATAGTATTATTGGCAATGGTCAAGAGTTGCAGACTACTTAGTCTGTAGTAGCTTAAAATATAAGAAGAAATAATTATGAAGAAATCACCAATAATTAAAACCTGCCTTCAAATAATAACTCTTATAAGTACGACTAGGGTAGCAATTAGCCTTATTAAAAATGAACACACAGGTCTTAAAGGAGTGCTTAAAAATTATGGACCAGCATTTTTAAGTGATTTTGCAACTGATGCAATAGCTAAGACTATAACCGCTTTATCCTTAGTGGGAATAACTGCCGGTGTATATAACGAACATCATGAAAGTATAGAAGAGGGGCATACAAAAATTTCAGGCTATATGAAATCTTTCTTCGAATAAAACTCTTTTTGCTTTAACGCAAGGTCAATTTCCGTTCAAGTAATTTAGCAAGGTTACTAATAGCAATCACCATAACGTAGTAGCAGGCTGCTGCTGTTAGCATTGGAGTAAAATAGGTATAAGTTTCAAGAGATACTACTTTAGCTCTATTCATGATATCCATTTCGCCAATCATAGATATAATGGCAGATTCTTTAATTAAGTTGATTAATTCATTGACGAGGGAAGGCAGTATATTTCTTATTGCTTGGGGTAATATAATATCTTTCATCATCAGGCTTTCTGGAATTGACAATGCTTTAGCTGCTTCAAATTGCCCTTTATCTATACTATTAATTCCGGCTCTGATTATTTCCGAAACATAAGCTCCTGAATTTAAGGAAAAGGCTATCACGCCAGAAGTAAAAATACTAAGTTTGATGCCAATGATGCTTGGCAATGCGAAATATACTATGCTTAGCTGAATAAGCAGAGGTGTACCACGAAAAATGGAGGTATATAAATTAGCGCTTACCTTTAGCCAGGCATTTTTACTTACTTTACAAATCGCAAGCACGATACCGATTAGTAGCCCTAATAAAACTGAACAAATACTATATTTCAATGTTATTATTGCTCCTTCGGCAATAAAATATATATGAGAAGAATTTAAAGCTAAATGTTCGAGCATAGTAGTTTATTTTATGAGATTCCGAAATAAATTCAGAATGAGTAACAAAACAAGTCATCCTGAACTCGTTTCAGGTTCTATTATAGGTTCTACTAAATTACTTTTCAACTATTGTTATGAGATTCCGAAATAAATTCGGAATGACTTAAGTATGTTCACTATTACTTAGTGTTAAGATCATCCACCACCTTACTTACCAATTCCTCAAATTGCTTATTATCAGAATATTCTAGGGTAATTTTATCTTTAATTTGATTTTTAAACCAAGTGATCTGGCGCTTTGCATATTGCCTAGTCTTGGCTTGTGCAAGGCTTAAAGAATTCTGTAAATCATTTTTACCGACTAAGTAGCTGATTATTTCTCTTACCCCTATGGTTTTCATTGCAGAACTATTTAGATTAGGAAACCTTGAATGAAGTGCGGCTATTTCATCAATTGCCCCGCCTACAAAAATCTTTTCCAATCTGGTATCGCAGGTATGATAAAGAAATTTTCTCTCTGGATGCAAAAATATTACCTTGAATGTATAGTGTGATAGAGTATCTATATTTTTGGCAGCTTGAAAAGTAAAAATAGATTTTTCTGTTTGCAAGAACACTTCGTAAGCCCTTATAACCCTTTGAGTATCTCCCTGCTTTAGCTTCATACCAGCTATAGAATCAAGGCTTTGCAGTTTGCTGAAAAATTCTGCTTGGCCAAGCTCAGTATATAATTTTCTAACATTTTGTCTTATATCCGAAGCAATTTCAGGTATTTCATTATAGCCAAAGAGTAATGAGTTAGTGTATAAACCGGTACCGCCTACTATTATAGGTATTTTCTGTTTGGCAATAATTTCTTCAATTTTGTCATATGCAAATTTTACGTATTTTACTAGCGAAAATTCTTGCTCTATAGGGAAGAAATTATAAAGATGATAAGGAATTTCTTCGCGGTATATTTGTGGGGGTGAAGAAGTAATAATAGGAATTTGCTGATAAATTTGCATGGAGTCGCAATTTACTATCTCTCCATCTAGTTTTTTTGCTAAATGATGGCCTAAATACGATTTACCGCTAGCAGTAGGTCCGCATATTACAATTATTTCTTTTGGCTGCATTAATCAATGCTCAAATTATGTTCAGCAAGCAAAGTAAATAATTCAGCTTCTGCCTTGCTTAAGCCTTGCTTTGAGTAAGACTCGCATCTGGCAATAATTTTTGCTTCAGTATTGGATGCGCGTAACAATAAAGAATTCTCACCTGTATTTATTTTAATACCGTCAATATCATTAAAAGGTATCTTCTTTTTTATGAGCCCTGCCTTTATTTGTTCTATAATCTTAAATTTGATATTATCAGCTACGGATATTTTAAGCTCTGGAGTAATAAAGTATTGAGGTAATTCATTTATCATATCATCCAAAGTTTTTGTTGTATTAGATAATTGTTCTAAAAAGCGTATTGCAGCATAAATTGCATCGTCATATCCATAATATTTATCTGTAAAAAATATATGCCCGCTTGTTTCTCCGCCCAGTAAAGCCTTGCTTTCTCGGATTTTTTTCTTAATAAAAGCATGACCAGTTTTCCACATTATTGCTTTACCGCCATAGTTATTGATTTGTTTTAATAGAGTTTCACTAGATTTAATATCCATGATAATTGTGGCGTTCGGGTTCTTGTCAATTACCTCTTTAGCAAGTATGCATAAAATTTGATCTCCTAAAATAACCTGGCCGCTTTTGCTGACAAGTGCAAGACGATCAGCATCTCCATCAAAAGCTATCCCCACGTCACACTGCTCCTTTTTTACTAACTCTATTAATTGCTGTATATTCTCTGCGACATTTGGGTCAGGATGATGATTCGGAAATGTGCCGTCAATGTGGGAATTAATTACAATATTGTTATTTGGTAATTTGGCCTTTAGCAACTCGGTAATTTCACCTGCTGCACCATTTCCGGGGTCCCATGCAACTTTTAACTTGGGATTAATAGAGATATTTTGTAAAATTCTAGAAATATATTGGTCTTTAATATCAACATTTTCAATGTTAGAGGGGAGAGCTAAATTCGTGCGAATATTGGTCCAATTAGTATTTAGAATGTTAGATAATAATTCTTGTATTTGTTCATTAAAAAATGACTCTCCTCGTGATAACAACTTAAAACCATTATCATCTTTGGGGTTGTGGGAAGCCGTTATCATTATGCTAGCAGCTGGCTTTAGTATTTTATCGCAAAAATATAGTGCGGGAGAAGGTACAAGTCCTACTGCAACTACTTCCCCGCCACCATCGATAACTCCATTTATTAAGGCGCTATATAGAGCAGGGGAGCTTATTCTTCCATCACGGCCTACACAGATTTTTTTAGTATAAGCATTCGCTAGGTTCATTTCAGCAAAACAAAAACCAATCTTATATGCGATATTAGGTGTTACGTCTGTTATGCTGCTTCCTCTTATATCGTATATTCTAAAAATATTTCGGTTCATTTTAGTTCATTTTGGTTCATGTTTTAAGTATTATATATTACTTATACAAATATTATATAACGAATATGGTTATACAAGAATGAAAATTCTAGCATTTGATACGGCAAATAATAGCTTATCAGTGGCAGTATCAGAAGGTGAAAAAGTTTTAGCCTATGCTGAAGAATTAAGACCTTCAGTGCAGGCTGAAACATTAGTGTTAATGATAGAAGCAGTGCTAACCCAGGCTGGATTAACATATAATGACATTGATTACCTAGCCGTAACAAGTGGCCCCGGGAGTTTTACGGGTATTAGAATAGGTTTATCGGTTGCAAAGGGTATTTTACTTGCCACAGAAATTAAAGGTATTGCTATAACAAATTTTGAGTTTGCCCATTTTAGAGCTCGCGCTCAGATAAAGAATTATGAAAAAATTTATATTTTCCTCAATGCTTATAGAGGACAAGTCTATAGCCAAATATTTAGCAAAACAGGTGAAGTTAACATTCCAACATTATTAAATTACGAGCAGGCTATAG
>JAJZHL010000058.1 GCA_021804505.1 Pseudomonadota bacterium
ATAAAGCGGCTATTAACAATCTAGAAGATTCTGGCTACAAGAAAAAACTTGAAGAATTCAAAGCAGATCATCAGCGACATATCACTGAACTTAGTGAATTTCTATCTAAAAATAATGAGGAAGCACCAACTGGACCGGATAATACCAAACATTTCCTAGCAGAAGGAAAAGTAAAACTGGCGTCACTTTTCGGTGATCAAAAGATATTAACCGCAATGCTAACAAATGAAGAAGACACTAATACCGCTTACGAGCGTATGAACTCTAGAACTTCCGAATCCTCAGACGCCCAAATCGCTAAAATAATTACCCACGGCTTAGAGGATGAAAAAAAGCATAAAAAGTGGATTCAGGATAATATTGCTAAAAAATAATATAGGGAGAAGAGGTATACACAAAATCCAAGCATATTAAAAGTGGAGCCCTCTTCACTATTTGTATAATTTTCTTTTCACAAAATACCATAGGTAATATATAACAAACGTGCCTACAACAGCAAAAGTAGAGAATAGAAAATCATGATCTTCTTTAGAAGCCGAATCCGTAGATAAAGCACCAGCGAACATACCAATAGCACACATTGTGCAATATATTGTAATAGCTGTTCGAAAATCTTGCGACTCAAACTTATCTGATAGTATTAATATGTTGCAAATACAAATCAAAGATAAACTTACACTGATAATACATAAGAAACTTGTGGCTGACACGAAGCTTCTAACATAAAAACCTAATAAATAGAAAGTGATAAGTAATACTATAATTGCTATTAAATTGACTAAGTATTTGTTCATTCGCTTTAATATTAATACCGCAGGTGCTGCAGCAAAAAAAATACTCATAAGCATATAGTGTATAATAACTTCCATCTTTGAGAGCGTTAATCCTTGCTGGATAGCAAAATCTTCATAATACCACAATATCTCGAAAGTAACGTAGCTAACCATAAAACCTGTTAATACTTGTAACTCTATATTGCTGATTAAAAATGAGAAGCTAGGTGCTGATGGAGTAAATTTAAGCTTAACTTCTTTAGGTAGACAAGTTACTACCGTAATAACATACAGTAATATACAGATAAGTAAGGAATCCTCTGATGTGGGAAGAAGATCTTTCATATAATGCGCTACAAAATGCCCTAATATCCAACATATAGAAAACAAAAACATCGCAAGATATCTACTATTGTGCATGACTTCGAGGATTTTTATTATTAAGGTTATAAGATATGCATAATATGCTGCAGACATAATAATAAAATTAATTTTTAGAACCTCGTAACCTTCCAATATCATAATGTTCAATGTACATATTATCATTAAGGATAAGCACATTATCATAGTTTTATTACGGTGAATCCGGTTAATTATAGGCACAAGAATTAACCCTGCTATGATATATCCCAACAGCTCAATAGATTCAATATGATCGCTTTCTACAGAGGTTAGACCGATCTCTAATAAAAATTGAGGAACAGTATAAGAACAAATGTAAGTGCTACAAGCGAACAAAAATACGCTAATAAATAATAGCCAAGATGTTCTCTGAGGATTATTTGGGTACATAAATAATTGTTTGCTAAACTAAATTACATCGTATATAAATTCTTAGTTAGAAGCCTTATATTTGGGGTTACTATGTATCCCTACAGTGACACTATCTTATACCTTAAGGTTTGTCTAATAATTTATTTATAGAGCAACTGAAATAATCAGGCAAAGAATACAAATATTGATTCTCAGAAAGTCTACCTTAATTTCCTAGCGGGAAATAACCAATAACTGGTCATATTTTTTGAGTAAAGAATAGGTACTTATAGGTAGGCAAACAAACAGCTAGAAATTTGCGAGTAAAAATTTAATGAGTAAAAAAATTATAATAGATGCCAATTTCCCTAATGAAACAAGGGTGGTATTGTTAAGCCACAATAATAATATTGAAGATATTGAGTATGAAACGTCTACCAAACAGCAGTATAAAGGTAATATTTACCTTGCCAAAATAACGCGTGTTGAGCCTTCTTTACAGGCGGCTTTTATTGACTATGGAACCGATAAAAGTGGGTTTTTACCTTTCAGTGAAATTCATCCAGATTATTATAACATACCAATATCTGATAAAAAACCAGCTATTGATAACTTACAAGAAATCCCTCTACCCGACATCACTCCAGATGATATTGAGGAATCTACAAAATCCAAAGCCCAATACAACCCTCTAATTGATAGTGACGAAATAGATTTAAAAGCTATAGAAAAATTAGTTGATGAAAAAATCCAAACAGACTTCAATTTAGAAGTACTTGACAGCGATATCGAACCTATTGCCCCAGAACGGGAGGCTGAAAATAAGGAAAAACAGTATAAAATCCAGGAAGTAATTAAAAAAGGTCAAGTAATCCTTGTCCAAGTCACAAAAGAAGAACGTGGCAACAAAGGAGCCTCATTTACCACTTACATCTCACTTGCAGGGAAATATTGCGTTCTAATGCCAAATACGGCAGAGCAAAACGGGGTATCACGTAAAATTTCAGCTCCTGACGAACGTAAGAGATTAAAAACTATTATAAGCAAAGTAACCGATAACAGCAAAAATTCTGCAAGCATAATAGTTAGAACGGCAGGTATTGGTAGCACTACCTTGGATATAAAGAGAGACTATGATTATTTAGCAAGATTATGGAATAAGATACGTGAAAGCACTCTTAAATCTCTCGCACCATGTTTTATACATGAAGAAGATGGCATTATCCAGAAAACCATCAGGGATATGTGTGATCATAATGTAAAAGAGCTTATAATACAGGGTAATAGTGCTTACCAAAATGCTTTGAGATTAATGAAAGATATGATATCTAGCGATATTTCTAAGCTGAAGGAATATAGAAACAAAGTACCAATATTCACTAAATTTGGTATCGAAGAGCAACTTGCTGCTTTATATCAACCAAATGTTCCCTTGCCGTCTGGTGGTTATATTGTGATAAATCCTACGGAAGCATTGATTTCAATAGATGTTAATTCAGGAAAAGCCACCTCTGAAAGAAATATTGAAGAAACAGCACTAAAAACTAACTTAGAAGCTGCAAAAGAAATTGCTAGGCAAATCAAATTAAGAGACTTGTCGGGCTTATTAGTGATAGATTTCATCGATATGTATGAAACTAGAAATCGTAAAATTGTTGAAAGATCATTTAAAGAATTCTTAAGCCGTGATAGAGCAAGGATTCAGACAGCCAATATTAGCCAATTTGGTTTGCTTGAAATGTCTCGTCAAAGACTACGGCAATCGTTTTTGGAGGTCAACTCATCAATTTGCTCATATTGTAATGGTAAAGGTTTAGTAAGAGCAGATGAATCGAATGCGATGCTTATTTTACGTACTGTAGAAAATGAGATTTTTAATGAGAATGTGAGCATAGTAAATGTTTTTGCTAATTCCAATACAGTTATTTATCTTCTTAATAATAAGCGTAAAGAAATCTCATTAATTGAGGAAAAATACAGCTTAAAACTGCAATTTTATGTTGATCCATCTGCTACTTCTGATAACTATGCAATAGAAAAAATTAAATTATCAAAAAAGGTAAATTCGCAGCCAGCAGCAGAAAAACCAGCGATTCAAAAAAATTCCTCTCACTATCAGGATAACAATAGTGACAAAGACAATAAGCATAAACAAAAATGGAGAGTTGCCACCAAACAACAGGATGATGTGACTCAACACAACTCTACTAAAGATCTAGGAGAACAAGCTAGTGCAAGTGAAGAAAATGATTCTACACATATTCATGAGGAACAAGCTCAAAGCGAAACTATCATAGCAAACAATGATAATGCTAAGCAGAAACTTAAACCAAAACGTAAATACATAAACAAAAGAACCAATTATTCTCGTCAAGCTAAGGCATCCAATCACGATGAAAAACCAAAGTCAGAGAAAGGTAACCCTGCCCCTACTCAAGAATCGGTAGAAAGTGCAAAAGAATAATAATATAGATACTCTATCTTATTTTCTTTTTGCCTTAATGGTTGGGTGCACGTTGTTCTATAATATTTTACTATAAAGCAGCTTAAGGTAGTATTGATGGTATATAAAGGAGTTTTTATTGTTACTTTCTTGTGTATATCCCTTCTAACAGCCTGTAAGTTCAAACCTGTATATACGAATAATACAGGCAGCATCAACACTTATCTATCGGCCATTGAAGTAGAACCAATAGATACAGTAGCTGGAGCAGAATTTTACTATACATTAACCAATCTCTTGCCTAAAACCCACATGGTTAAAGCTAAATATTTATTGAAAGTTAGCTTTTCTAACACTACTACCATGGAGATTTTAAGTAAAAGTTCTGATGTATCAAGAGAACTATTAAGTCAAATAGTATATTATAAACTAATTGATATAGGTAGCGGTAAGGTGCTAACCTCAGGAAAGTTTAGACATATGACATCTTATGGCATTACTTCCACAGCTTATACTAGTTACATAGAACATGAAAGAACAGAGGAAGATTTAACTAGGGAAGCTGCAACTGAACTTTTAGAAAGAATCATTTTGTACTTTACCAGTCATGATAACAGTTGATGAGATGAAAAATGAAGTTTTATCTATCACAAATTAGCCAACTATTTGAAGGTATTAAAAATCACTCTATAAAATCTTTACTATTATATGGCCCTGACAAAGGATATATAGAGAAGATTTACAAAAGCTTATCTCAAAAATTTGGATTATTAAACACTTATATAGAATATTCCGAACTCAAACAACAATCCCTTGAAACACTGGTTAATTCTCAAAATTTCTTTGCGCAAAGACAGTTAATAATAGTAAGATCAACCAGCGAAACTATAGATAAAAACATTAAAGAGGCCCTCAGTAAAGATTCATTACATTTTTTAGTGTTTATTGCAGACGAATTGTCGCCTCATTCCACTATAAGAAAATTTTTTGAAGCAGAACCATTTCTCGCAATTGTAGCATGCTACCACGATGAACCAACAAAAATTGCTCAAATTATTAGACAGAAGTGTAATCAGGCTGGTAAGGAAATTAGCGAAGATGCGGTAAATTACCTAACTTCATACCTAAAAACTGATCATCTAATGATCATAAGTGAAATCGATAAACTGATAAGCTATGCATTTGATAAACAACAGATTACTCTGGATGAAGCCAGGTGCGCAGTCAGCGAAGACTATGAAGGAAGTGGAGATGTTCTCTTCCTGTACCTTGCATTAAAGGATTATGATAAATTTCTGCAAGAGTTTAATAAATTAATACAATACAACGTTAATGAAGTACTGATAATTAAAGCATTGATTAAGTACTATTTAAAATTATACACTGTACTATGTAAATTAGAAACTGATCACAACGTAGATAAAGCTATTAAATCACTAACTCCCCCTATTTTTTATAAATATATACCGGACTTTAAAAAAGCAGTTAACTTACATAACTTAGACAATTGTTTAATAATGCTAAGACATTTACAGCAAGCAGAATTGAACTATAAATTAAATCCATCTGGGTTTAATATTTACAATATTATATCTATTAGAAGTTTTTATTAAATCATCACTTGCGGATCAAAATAAAACATACTAGACTTACACCTAGCTGATATCAGGATAAGAAATAATTAGTGGAGTGATACATGTATCCAGTAGTAAGATTAAGACGAAATAGAAAAGCAAACTGGCTAAGAGAACTAGTTGCAGAGAGTACGTTAAGTGCAAGCGACTTAGTCCTAGCTATATTTGTGGTAGAAGGTGAAGGGGAACGTCAGGCAATTCCTGAGATGCCTGGTATATACAGATTATCCATAGACCAAGTAGTAATCACAGTGAAACAAGCAGCTGAGAATGGCATAAAAGCCGTTGCGCTATTTCCCTGTATTGAAAATGATTTAAAAAGCGAAAATGCAGATGAAGCATATAGTCTAGACAATCTAATCTGCAGAACAATACGTAGTATAAAAAATGCCAAGATAGATATTGGTGTAATATGTGATGTTGCTTTAGATCCGTACACTACCCACTCTCATGACGGTATTGCGCATAATGGCGATATAGATAATGATAAAACTGTTGAAGCCCTGTGTAATCAAGCACTAGTTTTAGCAAAAGCAGGTGCAGATATGGTAGCACCATCAGATATGATGGACGGTCGGATTATGGCAATACGCGAAACGTTAGACTCTGAAGGATTTACCCATGTCAATATAATAGCTTATGCAGCAAAATATGCCTCAAATTTTTATGCACCTTATAGGCATGCCCTGAACAACAAAAATACTTCGATAAGCAAGGCAACCTATCAGATGGACATACGTAATATAAAAGAGGCAATGCTAGAGATAGAACTTGACATAGCAGAAGGTGCCGACATGCTTATGATTAAGCCAGGCATGATGTATTTAGATGTAATTAGAGAGGCGGCGAATCACTTCAATACCAATATATTTGCCTTTCAGGTAAGTGGAGAATATGCCATGCTTAGATTTG
>JAJZHL010000059.1 GCA_021804505.1 Pseudomonadota bacterium
TTCCGATCTCAAGATAGTTATCGTCTTATTACTAATAAAGGAGAGAAATGCGGGCAGACTATACCCCATTTCCATTTCCACATTGTTGGTGGAAAACCTCTATCTAAATTATTATAATTAAATTAAGGCTTAAATAAATAATGACTAAAAAATTTAATATTGCTGTAGTGGGAGCAACAGGTAACGTTGGGCGAGAAACTTTAGAGGTGCTTGCCATGAGGTCATTTCCTGCGAATAAAGTCTATGCTATAGCCTCACAGAACTCTCAGGGACAAGAAGTAAGTTTTGGCAATGATACTCTGAAAATTTGTACTTTAAATCAGGTGGACTTTAGTAAGGTAGATATAGCGTTTTTTTCCGCCGGCTCCGAAATATCACAACAATACGTACCTCAGGTTACAAAGCAAGGGTGCATAGTAATAGATAAATCCTCCTTTTTTAGACTGGATCCTGAGGTACCGCTAATAGTTCCTGAAGCAAATCTAGCAAACTTAAAAAATTACAGTAAGAAAAATATCATTGCTAATCCGAACTGTTGTACCATCCCTATAGCTGCAGCAGTAAAGCCTCTAGATAACGCTGCAAAAATTAAACGGATGGTTATTTCAACCTACCAGTCTACCTCAGGAGCTGGTAAAGCCGGCATGGATGAGCTATATAATCAAACTAAGGCAAAATATGTATTTAGTGAAATCGAAACAAAAGTGTTCCCTAGACAAATTGCGTTTAATATCATCCCTAAAATAGGTAATTTTAATCCAGATGGCTCTACTACGGAAGAATCAAAGATTGAATTGGAATTAGAAAAAATTATCGGTTCTCATATAAAAAGTAGTGTAACTTGCGTACGTGTACCAGTATTTATATCACACTCTATTTCATTAAATATCGAATTCACTAACGATATAACTGCAGCAGAGGTAGAAGAGATAATGAGGGAAGCTGATTCCATTAAAGTTGTGTCGCACACCCAAGACGAGCAATATAACACACCTATAGAAGTAGTAGGAGAGGACTACATATACGTTTCAAGAATTAGAAACGATTTGAGCCGCAAAAATGCCATAAATTTATGGATTACTACTGATAACTTACGCAAAGGGGCTGCATTAAATGGGGTCCAAATTGCAGAAGAGCTAATAAAACAACACTTAAATGTTTAACCGTTTATTCCGTACGAACGCTTGATATATTAGAAAATATCTAATATAATTTGCACTACTTGTGTATATAATTAATAACTTGTTAGTAGCAAGTCTTGCATTTATAATTATTAGTTATTATATACTGTTACAAAGAATTATTAGTAGCCTTGAATGATATAGGAATATGAAAAATAAAAATACCATCGGCAGTACACAAATAGCGAATCCTTTGGACAGTGCTCTTATAAAATGTAAGACTGCATTCTGGATTGTTTTTTGGTTTGCTTTTGTTATTAATCTATTAATGTTAATCACCCCTTTATACTCTTTGCAAGTACTTGATAGGGTAATAGGAAGTGGTAACCTACAAACACTAATGTGGTTATCCATTATTATAGGTTCGATTTACTTCATATATGGCTTACTACAAATTGCTAGATCCTTTACCTTAATCAAAATCGGGGAATGGCTAGATAAAACAGTAGCTCCAACAATTTTCGGTTATACTATTTCCGCTTCTGCAACCCGTGTGAATAGCGCTGCAAGCCAATTGCTCCGTGATTTTCAGACCATCAAAACCTTTTTAACCAGCACAGGTATAAATACATTATTTGATGCTCCGTGGAGTATAATTTACATTATAGTGATTTTCTCCATCCATCCTTATATCGGTATCTTAACCGTAGTTGGAGCCTTGATCATCGTCTCTACTGCATTTTTTAATGCAGCTGCAACTAATAAGACTCTTGGTGAAGCTACTGAATATTCAATAATGGGGATGACTCAAGCTGATATTGCTAATAGAAATTCTGAAGTCGTAGAAGCAATGGGGATGATTAAAAATGTTACCAAAGATTGGCATAGGTTTAACTTAGCATCTCTGGAAAAGCAATCAATTGCTAGTTACCGTAATGGTGTAATCTCTAACTTTTCTAGGTTTATTCGTAACATAATGCAAATGTTAGTTACCGGTATCGGTGCCTATGTAGTGGTCTCTACAGGCGGTAGAGATATGACTACTGGTGGAATGATTATGAGTTCGATACTAGTTGGCAGAGCTTTGGCCCCATTTGATAACGCTATAGAGATGTGGAAAAGCATGAGCGGAGCTCTTAAATCTTACAAAAACGTTAGCCAATTATTTGCCACTTATAAATCACGTGACGAAGCAATGCCTATACCTAATGTTGAAGGTCACTTAACTGTTGAAAATATTTATTACTCAACTCCTCTTCCCCCAAATATGCCACAACCACCAATTCCTAGATATATTTTGAAGGATGTATCATTTACGGTACAACCAGGTGAGATACTGGCAATAATTGGCCCCTCTGCTGCAGGTAAATCTACACTTGCTAAGGTTCTGGTAGGCGTATGGAAAGCAGCTTCAGGAAATGTTAGGCTTGACGGAGGAGAAATATATCGCTGGAATAGAGAGAATTTTGGTACACATGTGGGTTACTTACCTCAAGGCATAGAACTATTTAGCGGCAGCATTAAACAAAACATTGCTAGAATGGAAGGAAATCCAGATCCTGACAAGGTGATTGAAGCAGCAAAGCTAGCTGGTGCGCATGAAATGATTTTAAGGTTACCAGAGGGTTATGATTCAGATATAGGAACTGCTGGTTCAAACCTTTCTGGTGGACAAAAGCAAAGAGTCGGCCTTGCACGTGCCTTTTACGGTAACCCAAAGCTAGTAATTTTAGATGAACCTAATGCTAACCTTGATGAAGCAGGGGAACAGGCTCTGTCTGAGTCATTGAGGCAAGCAAAAATTAAGGAAATCGCTGTAGTAGTAATTTCTCATAGACCTTCAGTATTATCCGTAGTGGATAGAATCCTTGTATTACAAGATGGTTCGGTAGCCCTAAACGGAACTAGAGAAGAAATGAAGAATAAAGTTAAAATGCTACAAAATGGCGTTATCCACATTAATGAATAAGTTTAAACGATATGGAAGAAGAATCTAAAAATAAAAAAGCTGAAAAGCCTAATTTTACACCAGAGCAACTTCAGCAGCTTATGTCGTTGCAAGCTAGTTTAGCAGCTGGTAAAAATGCTCAAAAAATACCTTCTTCACAAAAGATGGTAATGAGAATTGTTAATACCATTCAGGTACTGCAACATCACCTTGATCGTTTCGTTAACTTTATAACCAAACCGTATGATGATGATCGCAATGATGTAGTACAAGCAGCTAGGTCTCCAATATTATTTGGTACTTATGTGGTAATATTTTTTGTACTGGTTGGCGGTATATGGGGAAGCTGCGCCCCACTTGATAGCGCTGCTGTAGCAGTTGGTGTTCTAGTCCCAAGTAGCAGTAAACAGGTGATCTCCCATCAGGAAGGCGGAATACTTGCTAGTATTTTTGTTGCACAAGGAGACCACGTAAAGGCCGGAGATAAGTTACTGGCGTTAGAAGAAACACATGTCAAATCCAAATATGAAAGTACATTAAGCCAATATAGGCATTTTTTAGCGACGGAAAATCGTCTTGTGGCTGAAAGAGACAATAAATCGGAAATTGAATTTTCTGACTTTTTGGTGAAGGATATAGAGGTCCCTGAGGTCGCAAAAATAATCCAAACTCAACAAAATTTATTTCAATCTAAAAAAGAAGTATTTCAAAGCGAGAAGAATGCTTTACAACAAAGAGTAGAGCAACTCCATAAAAGGATCGAAGGTCAACAAGCCAAGAAAGTCGCCTTGGTTAAATCTTTAGAGGTCATTAAGGATCGTTTAAGTGCCATGAATACTTTATTACAGAAAGGTTATGCTCAGAAAGCTGCATTACTAGAGCTAGAATCTAAGGAAGCAAATTATAAAAGTGAAATAGCTGTCACCGATACTGAAATTGCATCAGCTAACCATGCAATTACCGAAAATGAAGCAAATCTTCTCAGCTTGCAAAATAAATATACAGAAAAAACATTAACTGAGCTACGTGAAGCTCAAGCACAAGCATCCCACTTTAAGGAACAACTTACTGCATATAAAGATTCGTTGGAAAGAGTGATAATTAAATCCCCTGTAGATGGGATTGTTAACGTAATTAACTATCAAACTATAGGTAGTTTGGTACCAGCAGGTCACCCTATTGCAGAGATATCCCCGACTAACGACAGCTTGATAATAGAGGCAAAAGTTTCACACAAAAACATAGATTCAGTACATGAAGGGTTAGTAGCTAAGATTCGTTTCAGTGCTTTTAAGTCGAGAACAACCCCACTATTTACAGGAAAAGTTGTAAAAATATCTCCCGATACCGTACAAGATAGGAATCAACCTCCAACGGAACCTTATTATATAGCCCGAATAGAACTGAATATGGATGAGTTTAATAAGATTGCTAAGGCTAGAAAACTAGAACTTCACCCTGGCATGCAAGCAGAAGTCCAGATTGTTACAGGGACTAGAACTCTTTTGAAATATATGCTTGACCCAATAACCGATACTATGTTTAGGGCATTTAAAGAGAAGTAGCCCATCTTCGTTTCACTACGCCGTGGCATCACGCCATACTGCGGGTAGGGCACACAACGGTGTTGTTGCATGGATAGCAGATAGAACTAGATACTTAACTCTAATCTCATTCGAGCTACTGCACACTAGTGACCAGGATAAATATTTTGCCTAATCTAGCTAAGGTATTGTCATCACGAGCCTTGGTAAGAAGGCTAAGGTAGATTCAGCAATCTACTAAGACGCATAATAAATGTAGTTTCTAGATTGCGTACGTACGGCTACGCCTGCTCGCTAATAGATCTTTAAAGCCTAGGTTTTATCTCAACAATTTATCCCGGACACTAGTAGGCTACTTTGGGAATGACATAAAATTTATTCATGCAACAACTCCTACTTTATTTCTTTTTGCTACCAACTTGATTCAATTTACTACGATCTTCTAATGTACCCACTTTAACGGTATGACCTTCTGCAGGTGTTTTACTAATATCAGACATACTAGCTCTACGTTTTGGAGGCACCTTATCTACATGCTTTTCTGTGGTTAATTTGCGATCAACTTTAGCTGAATAACCTTCTGAAAGTTTCTTATCGCTAATCTCAGACATGCTAGCCCTGCGTCCCGGCGGTGGCACTATCTCTGTAAACTTTGGAGCATCTTTCTTATCAAGTTTATAAGCCTGTTCCTGAACCGTAGGCGTACTAATTTCATCTTTTGTCTTGCTCTTTGATTTTGGTTTTTTAGCTTCTTTTTCTGGTTTTTCAGATTCTTTAGATTTTGTTTTGGTTTTGAAAAGTTTACCTAACTCATCAATAACTTTGTTTTGTTTCACTTGTGGTTGCTCTGGCTTCTGAACAACCGTCACTTTTTCTACTACTGGCTCGCTAGCTAATTTTGCTTTCGCCAAAGATTCTTTAAACCCTTCACGTGTTTGTGGTTCATATGCCTTCCATTCTTTAAGCAATGTAGTTTGCTCTGGAGTGATTCCCACATAGCCACCAAAAACTTTCGTTATATTACCTCCCTTTGCAATTCCAGCCGCTACTAACCCATCAATCGTCATACCTTGCACCCCAGTAGCCTTTTCAAAGACAGTGTTGGTTATCACAGTTGAAATCACAGCAGCTACTGCAGACGCTACACCTACTACTGGCGCAAGAGGGCCTAATATAATACCATACGCAAGACCGGCGGTAAAACCAGCAGTAGCCGCAGCCACGTGAGAGCACTTAACATGCTTTACTACGTAACGTCCAATAAGGGCACAGCTGCCAACTACACCAATAGTCGTTACTAGGCCAGCTGCTGCGGTAGCAAAAACGGTCACTGCACCGCTAGTAGCGCTAACGCCTAATGTCGTAAATAAAGTTGGAGAGGCAGTACTGATAGCTACTGCAAGCATTTTCATTGGGATAGCTGCTATGGTAACTGACGTAGTGAATGCTGTCATACCCGGGATCAAACTTGCTACTGCTGTGGCAGTGGTAAGAAAGGGGGTAGCGAGCCAAGCTCCAGGAAGTAATGGCATTGCAACGGAGACAACTATGCATATAGCCAGCACTAAACCGATGACGGCTCCCGTTTTAAGTCCTATTCTATTACTAAAGGGCTGCTTTACGAAGCCACCCACGCTTTCGATCATAGACCCGCTTCCTTGGATCAAGCTTCCCAGCCCTTTACGTAAGAAGCCTCGACTTGCAGCATCTTCAGCGAGTTCTGTTTTCCGTTGCAGCTCAGTTATATTTACTTTGGTTTTGGTAATTGTACCATCCTCATTTATAACACACTCCAGTAGGTTATCACCATCTATCCCCTCAATATTGGCGTCTTTAAAAAGCGTATGTAAATTAACCAAGGCATTATTGAGTTTAGCTTTTTCTAATA
>JAJZHL010000060.1 GCA_021804505.1 Pseudomonadota bacterium
TCAAATTGTCCTTGAGATCTGCCTACGCCCCTAAAATTAATCCGTAATACCGTGAAGCCCTTATCCACCAGTGCTTTATAAATATTGTACACTACCTTATTATTCATAGTGCCGCCATAAAGTGGGTGAGGGTGTAACACTAAAGCAAGCGGTGCCTTAGGGTTTTCTGACCTAGTATAACGACCTTCGATACGACCAGCTGGTCCATTAAAAAAAACTTCTGCCATAATGTAATTAATAAATTATCTGGGTTTGTTTGGGTTTGCTCAACCGCTAGGCGAACTATATCATGTGGCTACAGAAATTTCAAGATTAACTATTTTGGTGACATATACATCCATAATTCTAAGAGGGAAGTATTTCTCTAATTTTAGCTAATAATGGTAAAGTGCTAATGTATAAATTTTTATCTTTATTTTAATTTGGTTTTCTCTATAACGATATTTTAATAAATTAAAAACTTATTTGTACCTAGTAAATTTACAACAAGAGAGAAGTTTATGATCAAAAATATTGAAATAAAAGCTGCCCTTCCTGCTATTGCTTTGATCATAGAATACCAAGAATTACAAAGTTCCTTCACCAAGATAGCAAAAAAATATGAGAAAAAATATGATAATTTATTTTGGAAATATATAATCGACCATGCTCCGGCTGCTTTAGCCGGACTTATTACTGTTGCAACAGTAGTGTTGATAGCAAAATTCTTAAATTTGCAATCTGATGTTAAGGATAATATTGAAAAAGGTTGGGAAGAGATTATAAAAAATCATAAAAAAACTATAGCAAAACAGGCAGAGATTATAAAAACTTATAAAGCTATTATTCCGATTTATCCTTTACAAGGCTTATCAGAAGTGCCAGAGATTCAGTCAAATCAACAGCTGCTTACGATAGCTAAAAGCTCAGTAGTACCTTATTTGTTAAAACAGTTTAAGGATCCTAATAGCAGTATTTATAAAGCCTTCTTTTCTTCCTCTGGAAGCTCCAGTACTTCAAATCAAAAAATTATTATGGATGAGGGGATTTCAGTTAATCATATCGGTGAGGGATTCCATAGTTTTAATATAGAGTTTGATCCATGGTGAGAAGCAGTAGTTATAATATCGGCTAGATAAATTTCAAGATTAACTATTTTTACGATGTGATATGAAGAGGGAATAGAAGAGTTTGGTAAGATTAATTGACTTAATTTAGGGATTAGAATATAAACTACTCTCACAATAAATTAAATAGGTTGTGTATGTCTAGAGATCTTCCTAAATATAATAAAACCACCTCAATATCAGAATTTTTAAAATCGCCTGATAGTTTTATGGAGCTTGATCTTAGGTATCAAAAACTTGGTGCACAGCAGATCGATGCGCTAGCTAACGTTCTTAAGGATAATACAACAATTAGATGGCTAAGTTTTTTGGGTTGTGAAATAGGTGATGAAGGTGTTAAAGAAGTAGCTGAAGTTTTGAAAACCAATAGAACAGTAGAAATGCTTGATTTAGCACTTAACCGGATAAGTAATAAGGGTGCTCTTCTTTTGTCTGACGCTATTAAAGTTAATACAAAACTTAGAGTGCTGCATCTTCCAAGCAACGAAATAGTTGAAGAAGGAGTAGAAGCTTTAAATGAAGCGGTGGAGGTGAACCAAACAATCAAGATACTTAACCTCACCAACAACGCAATAAGAAGTAATGAAGAGACTAAGTCCATATTTGCAGAATTAGCCTTTGTAGATAAACTGGAAAATACTGCTACGATTCTTCTATTAAATGATAGTTTGAAGAAAGTATCATTTCTAGGCGGTAAAGCTCCGGAAGGTGATGATTTTGACTAATTTTAAGACTATCCCTAATCCTTTTCCTACTAATTACTAACGACGGCAGGGGGTGATATCACGTCTCCCCCTTGTTTATCAAACTCTTGGAATTTGTCTCTACCCTTGTGCAGTTGGTACATGAAAGTCCCCCATTAGCTTTAACTGAGCCTCTTATTCGTAAAAAAATGGTTCTAAAAAGCTTAGTACGGCTATTGGATTTGCCGGCTTAGAAAAATAAAAATTTGCTCCTGCAGCGTTAGCAATTTGGTGTAATTCACGAGGATCCTCGGCACTAATCAGCACTATCGGCTTATTTTGGTATCCTGGTATCGAGCGACATATCTGTATAAATTGATCCCCATTCATTCCAGGTCGCATATTAAGGTCAGTCAGGATAGTATCAAAGACATTAGGTCTATTCTTAATCATATCTAGTGCTTCTTCTCCGCTGCTAGCTAGATATACTTCGTAAATATCAGGGTTAAAGAAAGATAAATGAGTATTACGAAACATCTCTTGATCATCTACAATAAGTATTTTCTTTTTTACCAATTGTTCCTTGCTTGTCCCTTGAGATAACATGTGTCTATTTAGTTCCTCGGCCCGCCTAGCTGCTCTCTCTTGAAGTAATTGCTGTCTGTTACTCATTATGTTTAACCATAAATTAGCTTGAAAAATAAGGAAGTAAGCCTAGAGTAGCAATATTAATATGTAAATATAATTAATTAAAGTATAAATACCGGGTACGTGAGAGGATAAGGTAGATCTAGATATGAAGAATATTAAGAAGAGATGCTGAAATAAATTCAGAATGACACGTCATCTAAGTCATCTCAAACGTCCCTAGTCATCCCGAACTAGATTCGGATCTCTCTGGTTTCCTGCGCACAGGAATCCAGAGAGAAGCGGGAATGCTATTTAGCAAGATAGTTGATGGCAAAGAGGAAATCCCGAAAAGGGGTAAATTCTCTCACGAACTATAGTTTAGCTTGATATTCCTTATTTAGCCCACTTACAGCATATAGCCATAATATCACTATGACAAAAAATATTCCAGCAAAGTAAGGTGTTGCTTCCACAAAGGTGAAAGTAGGTAATAGTATAAAGAAGGTTGACTGAATAATACCACCACCAGATTTACCAAATCTACCGCCAATTACTTCAACTGCAGCCTGACCTTTTGTCCTTAGGTCCTTATCTAGCGGGATGTATGCCATATTTTTGGTTGCATCAAATAAAGAATATTTGGTCGCTTTACTTAAAACATTTTGAATCGTACCAATCATCACGGCAACAGCGAGTGGTCCAGACGCAAATAGCCCAGTTATATGCATTGCAATAGTGTTATCAAAAAAGATAAAGGCAAAAAAGGCAGCTCCAGTAATTAACATCATCAAAGGAGTGATCATAGCAGCCGTTTTCCAAGAAACACGGCGTAGAATATTACTACCAACTATCATAAATAATATAGCAGTAATTCCTTGCCAGGCCTGGAACTGTCCCATATACATGGTATAAGCTTCTTTTGTAGGGTGTAATTGATGAATTTTTGATTTCCAAACCCCTTCCACTAAATTCACGGACACGCCATAAGCGAGCACTAATAATGCAATAAGCCCTAAATATTTTGAGGTGAAAATCATTCGGAAACTTTCCATTAATGACAACTTCAATTTTCCTTTTTTCTCTGTTTTTACAAGCGGTTGATATAAAGTTGGATCAGTTAAAACATACAAATTTATCCATTTGTATAGTAGAATTATGATCACACTGCTAAACATCATGATTAAAAGCAAAGGTGTAAATTTCAAATGCTCCGCTACTATTTGCGTTTTTTCATGAAGGAAATAACCAAGTATTACAGCAACGATTGGTAAGGCTAAATTAGCTAGCATGCCGAACATTGAGTAAAAGCGCTTAGCTTCCTCTGTTTTGGTTATCTGGTTAGCAAACTGCCAAAATAGCAAGCTTAGCATCAGAGATCCCCAAAGTTCTGAGATTGCATAGAAGCTAGCAAAGCTCCATTTACCAACTATCCTAATAAACCACTTAAAGTTTGGGTACTGGCTACTTAGTGATTCTATGGTCTCAGGGTTAGGATGGACTAGATCTGGAAACGGATATAATAAAAAAGTAAAAACAGCAAAATATGCCAGGAAAAAACCTGTTACAGTATAAAATACATTTTCTTGCTTCATTACATCGCAAAGTTTCACATATATCACCATTGCAAGTATAGCCAGAGGTAATACCACATATGTTTTCAAGAAACTTATTGATTCTGGTCCAATAGATGTGACTACAAAACCATCTTTTATTGACCTTAAAGTAGAATAATTAAGTAAAATGCAAAACATCATTGCGGCCATTGGCAAAAATTTCTTGTTTTCATGCCACTCAATTGGCCATATTACCTTTCTAAGTTCTGTAAAATATCCGCTATTTTCTGCTTTACTCATATCTGTTTTTGTCCTAAATAATTTAAGCCGACTTATACACATATTAGCATCAAAAGTCAAGCTAAATTTGCAAATACAGAGATAAGGCAGCCAGTAATTAAAGCCATAAACTTTAAAATTTTCCTTGACCAATAGCAAAATCTATGTCAGAACTCTACCTAGATTAATTGCCGCTATAGCTCAGGGGTAGAGCACATCATTGGTAATGATGTGGCCGTAGGTTCAATTCCTACTAGCGGCACCACCTTTACTTTTCCACGATTTATTAAACATACGCTGACCAAAATAAAAGCTGATAATACCTGCAAAAATCGCCTGATCATCTATATTCCATAAAACTTCTAGATACTCGACTAGGATTGCGTTTTCTTTAATGCTTTTAAATTGCACGTATTTTACCCCTGCATACATAATGAAAAAACTATATGCAAGTACTGGCCTTACCGAAGCATTTAATGCATCAACCCACTCGACGCCAGATTGATAGGTAGAATAGATAGTATTATTCTCGGTAATTTCTTTTGTAGTCCTAAGATCGGCAATAATTGCATCTTGCCCTAGTTTATTACTTTCAATCTTTCGATCTAAAAGATTTAATTCGTGTTTTTTATCATTCCGGTCTTTTAGAATTTTTAAAATTTCTGGAATTATTGAGCTGATAAAGCCGGTTATTGAAGCGAGTAATGTAATCATAGAAACCTAATTAATGTTAAATTTATACTATAATCTTACACAAAATTTATCCTCCACTAATACCTTTAGCGAATAATTTTTACTTTTCCTTTGAGATGTTATATGGTTAATTGGTAAATATAGTTTAGACCATCGTCATCACGAGCCACGAAGTGGCTGGGTGATCCATTTTTCTGGATTGCCACGTCCCACGTCGGCTATGCCTCCTCGCTAATAGACAGGAACTCGTTAACTAATCAAGAAAATAACAATGACCAATAAACAACGCTGTTCTTGGGCACCTTTGGACAAACCTGATTACTTAACTTACCATGATTTTGAATGGGGTGTGCCGGTGCACGATGATACCAAACACTTTGAAATGCTAATTCTAGAAGGTGCACAAGCTGGCCTTAGCTGGTATACTATCCTTAAACGCCGAGAGAGCTATAGAATAGCATTTAAGCAATTTGATCCTCATAAAGTAGCCCTTATGAATGACGTAGAACTGGAGTCTCTACTAACCAATAGTGATATTATTCGAAATCGTCTTAAGGTATTTTCTTCCAGAAAAAATGCTAAGGTTTTTATAGCTATCCAAAAAGAATTTGGTTCTTTTGACAATTATATATGGCAATTTGTCGGCGGTAGTCCTAAGCTTAACTTTCCCAAAACAATAAGAGACATACCTACCCGTACCCCTGAATCTGACGCTTTGTCGAAAGATTTAAAAAAACGTGGTATGAGCTTTGTCGGCTCTACAATCATTTATGCTCATATGCAGGCTATAGGAATGGTCAATGACCATATGCAGGGCTGCTTTCTGTGTCCGGTGTTATCGTAGATGACTTGTGTACTGATTCAAAAATGCCTTGTGCAGGCCCGAAGATAGGAATAACCAGTTATAACAGTTAGCAGGGCGGCGCACCATAAAGCAATTTGACCTATCAGATCCATATATATGCAGCCAGAACCTTTAGTTCCAAGAATCAAAGCAGTAAGGGCAAACATTTGCATACAAGTTTTTACTTGAGCTAGTCTTGATACTGGAACACTTACTCTAATCAACGCCAAAAACTCCCGTAGCCCTGCTACTAAGAACTCACGGGCTAAAATTAATAAACTGGGTATCTCATCTGCAGTGCCTCGTTTCACTAGCATCACAATCACGCAGCCAACAAGTAGTTTATCAGCTATTGGATCAAACATTTTACCAAATCTTGATACCAAATTAAATTTTCGTGCAAGGTAACCGTCAAAAAAGTCTGTGATACTAGCAAGTATAAAGAGTAGAGCGCCTAGCCTATGAGCAAATTTGGAGTTATCCAGGTAAAAAGTTAGAATAATAATTGGGATGACAGCAATACGAGATATAGTCAAATAATTAGGTAAGTTTCTATCAATCTTCATGTACTATTACAACTTTAGTCAGATTAAAGGTTAAAAAGTGATTATTATATAAAAGTAATCAAATAGGAACAAATTTTCTACTTTAATAAAAGAAATATTTTATATAACATTAAAAGA
>JAJZHL010000061.1 GCA_021804505.1 Pseudomonadota bacterium
GAAAATGATTAATTTCTTATTTCGGAATTGAAACAATCATATCTCAGTTAGCTGCTGAGAAAATTATTAATTTCTTATGTAAATTTTGATTAAAATATTTTACTAAAACCAATTTAACTATATTAGTCAATGTAAAATACTTTGAGTCTGGTTTGTTAAATATTACTAAAATATATATTCTGCCATAGCGCCTTGTTCTGTATTTCCTATTTCTATAACTCCATTATTTTGTATTACTATTTTTTCCAAAAATTTAAAAGTTCCTACAGTAATTGGTACAACATAAGGTGCGCCATGATACATAGTGATAACTGGTAAGTTAGGATCAAAGCCTGGAACTGTTATGTTGCCGGGTATCGATAATTTTATCAATCTTCCGTCTTCATCATAATTGAGTTTTAAATAAGCGACATCCTTTGCTGCTATCCTATTACCATCTGGTTTACTAATCGCGAAAGTAAGCTCTAGTGACTCTCTTTGTTGTGCTAGTTTATCGGGGAACATTATAGACCGATATTTTGTAATCGTCGCGATATATTGACTTTGAGCTGTTCGTACCCCTATCCTAAATTGAGCAGAGAGATCATTTTCATATATTATGCAAAGGGGAGTACCCTCCGTACCATTACAATGTATCACTTTACCCCAGTTAGTATATTGCCCTGTAAATACTAGCTGATTAGGCTTAAGGACGGTGTTAAAAGGCTTTTGCGTCTGTGGGAACATATTATTCACCGGTGTATGTGAAACTCCAGTATGCTGGTTTGGAGATGGTATAAGCTCCCAACTAGATGATCGTGAAAGAGCGGTTCCAAGGTTTTTTTGAGGCGGTGGTAGAGAGTGTACTATGCCCGGAACTTCACTAGATGCAAAGCCAAAAAAATTATTAAAATCTTTCTTAACACCTGCGAACATCTCGCCCCAAGTTTGTTGAGGCTCCGGTTCTTTTTTTACTTGGAGTTTAGGTTGCTGGTGATAATGGTTATAACTGCTGTAAGATTGGTGAATTCGTTCCGCTTTTTCTCTCTTCCTTTGAGCCTCTTCTCTATCTTCCCTTATAGCGCGTTCCCTTGCTTTCGTGTATTCTACTGTATTTTTGTTATGGCGACCGGGGTACTTCTCATTTACTCTGTCCAACTTTGACATACAAAACCTCTTGATAGGATATAAAAAACAGAATTATGTGTAGTTACTATCGTCTGTAATTTAGGAAACTATAAGAAAATAGTGAATAATAAACCTAAAAAGCAACTAGTTATAGTAAGAAAGCAACATTCTGTCGGTTATTTTCTCTTGGAGGTATTATTAGTATAGATCTTTCACTAGTAGGCAAAAGCTGTCATGCTGAACTTGTTTCAAAATCTAGCTTAGTTCATGAAATGAATTCAGGATGAGGTGTAGCCAAATTCTCAACCCTTTATGTCATTTCCACACCATCTTGTCATTCCAGCGCAGGCTGGGAATCCAGAAAGCTATATTACCACGCCGCTTTGCGGCTTGTAATGACAGTGAAACACAGATAATGTACACTAATTACCACTCCTGTTATCTTATTTCAACGGTGGCTTAATTACCTAATTGACTCGTTTCCAAGAAAATGATAACGTTAACTTATATGATATTATTGCAAATAGTCCACTAGGTAAGGAACATGAAAAGCCAGACAGAAGATGGTGAAGCGATTCATCCACAATTTGAGAACGCCCTAAATAACCTAAAAAGTTTGTCATACTCTTCCGGCTTTTCTGGTTCTTCCAATGCCGATGCCTTGCAAAATTTACTCAATGCCTACGACAATATCGACCATATAGATCAGCGAATCAAAAACCTCGAAGACCAAGCCGAAAGGGAAGATGAAAGGCAAAAAGCCTCCGTCCGTGCCCAAGCCAACCAAGAGGTGATGGAGCAAAGAAAGACCTATGAGGATAGTAAGCGGGCGCTTGAGGAGGAGAGGGCTAGGGAGTTAGCTCGTATGGAAAGAGAAAGTGATAAAGTATATGAGAAATTTAATGCTACGCATGAAAAAGAATTAGCTAAGAAAAAAGCATATACTGAAGTCTTAAGTGAAGCGTTGAAGGCTACAGAAGCTGGTGTGCCCATAAGTGAAGAACTTAAGAACAAGATGAAAAAGAATGAAAAACAGAAAGAAGAAGAAAAACAAAATAGCATACAACTAGTAGAGACATATAAAGTTGCTAAGGCTGATATTGAGGTCCAGACTAGAGAGATTAAGAAAATTGAAGATGAAATGGGAAAAACCCAGGATCACAAAGTGAGACAGGTTTTACAAGAGAAAAAGGATCATCATGTAAAACGTCAAGAAATAGCTAATAATGTAATAGAGAGAGTACATTCTCATGTTGATGAACATTTAAGCCGTTTAGAATATATCTCTAATGGTAAAAAAGCTGCGGAAAAGAAAATGGTAAATCAAGAGGTTTGGAAAGAGGCAGAAAAGGATTTAATCAATAATATCATTGCTATTATAGGACCTGATCTATTATTAGAACAAGCAAAAAAGAAAGGAGCTCATACAGTAGAAGCTGTGCATAGCCTTATGTCAAATCCGGTAGCGATGCAAGAAGTATTACAGGATGCAATGAAGGAAGCTATTAAGCGAAACCCAAATACAGCAGATAAGATTAGAGAAATGCTAGATAAAGAGCAAAAAGGTAGTACCAGTCAAAATATACAGCCAGCTAGTACGCCAAATGTAATAAAATCTACTCATACGCATAGCAGATGATTATTGTACTAAGAATATTTTTATAGAGGTAATTTATGTGGAAGTCTTTATTTGGTTCTAATACTCAACATGGTGGTACTTTAACTATTAGTCCACAAGACAAAGCCATGGCTGATATGGAGAAGAGAAATGATAAAATATATGAAGCTTTCTTGGCCACTCATGAAGAACGTTTAGGTAAGCTGAAAGAGCAGAATAAAATACTAGAACAAATGCTTGAAGCAACACAGCAAGGTAAGCAACTTAGTCCTTCTAACCTCCCCTTCAAGGTTGGAACCTCGCCACAGCAGCAAAAATATTACACCCAGCAGCAACCTGGTTCTGCGCAGCAATACGGCAATGGTGTGGGTATGTCACCACCACCGCCATATAGTGCTTTCCCGCCGCAACAGCAACAAGGGGAATTCTTGTCAGCAAGTGAGTATTTCGGGCGAGGGATGGATAAGCATAGTAAGCGCGATATAGGGGCATTTTCTGATTTGTGGAAGGCTTTGTCGCTCGGTGAGGTGAAAGCTGCAATACCGCTTGCTGACTGCTATATGCATGGTACTGTAGTTAAACAAAACATAGCTTTATCAGGGATTCTGCTAAAAATATATGATAGATGTAAAGTTGCCCCTTGGAATATTAGTAATATAATGCAAGAACAGCAGCAGGTAGAGCAGACATGGGAGCCTGCGATGCGCGCCGCCGTAGAGGTGTATGCCCGGAAAGGTTGTAGTTATATGGCAAGTATGAAACAGCAGCTTAACCCTAACCAAAAGGTGAATGCAGCAGTTGCAATGCAGAATCTCGAAAAACTCTGGAATAATGTGGAGTTTAATCCTGAGCTTGCTAAATGTATCAAGTTTTTTTCAAGGACCGGTAATTATAGTATAGAGCAACTAATAGAATCAGGTTTTAGATCGGATAAAACCCTTAAAAACCAAAACCAGCAGTTACGTCCGGAATATTGTAGTGCTAGAGAAGAGGGGGCTGATGATTTCGCTAGCACAGAGTTTGAGTTACTTGTTAAACTAGGCGTACCAGTGTCGGTGCTTGGAGTTAGTGATCACCATGACGAGGTAGATGCTGGAATTTGAATAGACTTCCTGATAAGAGGACATTCCAGCTTTTCGGTGTCATCCCTGTGTAGGCAGGATTCTAGTCTGTAAAGATTTTCTGGATTCCAGCCTTAGTTGGAATGACAAAGGTGGGCAGAATAACTCAAGATTTTTTAAATTCTAAAGAATAAGGTTATGGCAACTACATCAGCAGAAACATCTATATATTCAATTCCTGCGGAACAAAAAAAACTAACAAGAGAACAAGGAGAAGCTGTTGGGTTGCTCTCCATAGGAACTTTCTTAGAGTATTTTGACTTAATGCTCTATGTCCATATGGCTGTATTATTAAACGAGCTATTTTTCCCTAAATATGATCCCCATACCACTGCTTTACTTTCAGCTGCAGCCTTTTGTTCTACATACGTGCTAAGACCATTTGGAGCATTAATTTTTGGTTATATTGGGGACAATGTAGGAAGGAAAGTAACAGTTGTGATAACCACTGCTCTAATGTCTCTTTCTTGTCTTGTGATGGCGACACTGCCAACATATGCTGAAATTGGTATAAAGGCTGCGTGGCTAGTGACAATATGTCGTGTGGTTCAGGGGATGACGTCCATGGGAGAAAAAGTCGGAGCTGAACTTTATTTAACAGAATATTTACTACCTCCAAAACGTCATATGTCTGTAGCATTAATGTCTTTAGCTGCTTCTGCTGGTGCATCTGCTGCATTAGCTTTAGCAGTATTTGTGACCTCTCATAACCTAAATTGGCGTTATGCCTTTTGGTTTGGTGCAGGTGTTGCAGTAGTAGGATTTGTTGCAAGAACTACATTGAGAGAAACAAGAGATTTTGCTGATGCAAAGCGTAGATTACAGAATAATCTAAGTCAATTTAAAAATGTTAGCTATGCTGATCAATTGGTCATAGATAAAGATAATGCTAAAGTTAGCCATAAAACCACTCTTAGCTTACTATTCATAGATTGTATATGGCCGGTAATGTTCTATTTTGTTTACGTACATTGTGCTGGAATTTTAAAATCTTCTTTTAATTATACAGCTGAGCAAATTATCGAAAATAACTTAATTGTTTCACTTGTGATGATAGCTAATATTTCTTTAGTAGTGTATTTAAGTAATAGGGTGCATCCACTAAAAATATTAATAATGAAGTTCTTTATATCTTTTACTACTGTGATTGTTGCTCCAATCTTATTAAATTATGCAAGGAATGGAACTGATATATTGATCATTCAATCTTTAATTTTATTTTGCGCAATCGATTCTGCACCAGCTAATGGGGTGTTTTTTAAATATTTCCCTGTTTTTAAACGCTTTACTTATACTGGTGTCATATATGCTGTATCAAGAGCTTTGGTCTATGTTATAACTTCTATAGGTCTAGTTTATTTAACGGAATATTTGGGTAATTGGGGTTCTTTAATTATTACAGTACCGACATTAGTTGCTTTTTGGTATGGGTTATCCTATTTTATTGCACAGGAAAGAATAGAGGGGAATTTTCTTGCAAATAAGAAAATTCCTGCTGGTTTTGAGGCCAGTGTGTAACATTTAAATACTTAAGACATATTTTTATTAGCACTTTCTCTACGTCCATTGTTTCTAGAAAAACACTTAGACCTATAAATTGTTTAGCAGTCTCTTCTATAATTTTTTGAATCTTTTCAGCAGATTTAGCCTCTATAGTTTGTAGATTATGTAATCTATCGAATTGCTTTATTAGTAACATATCATATTTCTTTGCTGATAATAAAGATTCTATTAATGCTGCTGAACTAATTTTTTTCCCATCTTCTTTAATCCTTGTTAAATCCATAACTTGAGTTGCAACATTTTTGCCAAAAATTTTTTGAATCATGCTAAACGTCAGCTCTGTATCTTCAATTGTGTCATGTAGTATACTCGTGACTATTATATCTGTCCTAAAAAGATAATCAGATACCATATGTGCAACCTCTAGAGGATGCGAATAATATGGTTCGCCAGACTGTCTTTTTTGATCTCCGTGATATTTCTTGGCATAGTAAATAGCTTTTTTGACCTCAGTAATATCCACTTTATTAAGGGCATTCCTATTTAATTCTGATAGTTTAGCAAGCAACCTATCAGAGTAAACACATGGTACAAATTTTGTCTGCCAGCAATGTATATCTTCCATATAGGTAATATTAAAAAATTAATTACTATTACAAAACTTTTCCCCTTATAGCAAAAACATTTTACTTATTAGTGCTCATTTTCTTTTATGGTGTTGTTTAGTCTGATGTTGGCTATGTTATTGCGAGGAAACTGCTTAGTTGACGAAGCAAACCAGAAAGAGTGGATCGCCACGCCACTAATGTGGCTCGCGATGACGAGTATGCAGGATCACTACTGCACCACTTACAGGGGCTGGTGAGGACGTTTGGTGCCTTCAGTCGTGGTGATTACATAACCAATACTTGTAGCAGTTTTGTTTACCTGCAGGAATTTTAAATGGAAAATAGTATGAAATAGTTGTATTAATCGTAAATATTTCCTAGCATGAATAGTAACAAGAATATTTGCAAATAAACATGGAGCATGATATGGAGTACACAAATGAGCAGAAACAGTATTTTTTAGACCTAGTAAAGGCAAAAACTGTCGATGAGGTAAT
>JAJZHL010000062.1 GCA_021804505.1 Pseudomonadota bacterium
GACCGCTTAACTCTTCTGATGAATACCTTGAAGAAACTGCAAATTTGATAAAACCAAAATCCTCTGCATCAATACAACGATCACCACTACACCCCGTCAGGAACACTATAGAAATCAGTAAAACAGATAGAAAATTTCTCATTTATCCCCCGATGTCATGCCTGTTATCCTTTGTGTCATTCCCGCATAGGTTGGAACCCATTCTAATGTAATATTAGCTCCTGAATTAAATTCAGGATGACATTTACACCCAGTCATCCCGAACTTGTTTCGGGATCTCCCTGGCTCCCCGCCTTCGCCGGGAGGAGAAATGAAGAAGTTACAATTTAGTCTATAAAAGGTAGAAGTATGTTTATTCATCTCTTCTATCCCCATTATCTGCATCATTTCGCGTTGCAAAAATCTTACCAGTATAGCCTTCTTTCTTTTCTTTAGGCAATTCTTCTTGCGTTGTTGCCCTATAATTTTGATCTATCGTCTTATGTTTAACAAACCTAGCTGTTTTGCTGACTGCATCTGAGGCTGGGCCCCATGTAATACTCTTTATATCTTCCATAATAGCAGCTGTAGGATTGTCGGGCGCTTTGAAATCTCCCTCCTGTCTTGCTGGCATCACGTTAGTGAGCTGTGCAACAACTATCGAAATATAATCTACAAGTCCATAAGCCATAAGAGCATAACAATATAGGACAAGTGAACTAGAGAAAACGGTTAAAAATGTTCCGGTTGAATGCATTAAAATATCCAAATCAGCCGCAGGAGTGGGATTTGGTATAAAGAAAGGAATACCAGGCAAGAACGGTATTGGGAAAGAGAAATTAATCGGAATATCCATATGAGTTAAGTCTAGCCCTATCTCGATTGGTATTAAGGTTCCCCAGCATGCCCTAACCACTACCTTTAAAAGTTGTTCAGACATTATCTGATCTATTAGTAGGAAAAATATTAATAGTATAGATGGTTGTATCATATAGCTAAATAAAGTAGATAACCAATTATCAAAAATACTTTTTGTTTGTTCAAATAGCATTAAAATAATAAAGAATGGTGCTAAAGCAATCATTACTGATAAACCTATATATGCCATTACATAGCTTATTATAACTTCTAATACTGCTCTAAAATATAGAATCAGCGAGTAAATTGTAACTATGGCAACAAAAGTTAAACCATTATGAATTTGTAATAACTGGATAAACAATAAAAGCCAAACATCACCATCTGTGTATTTATCGAATATAGGATCAACAAAACCAAAAATATTCGATGTAGAACTTGTAAGTCCGACAACATTGGTCATAATATAATCGGTACCCCGAATAAATGCATCAAATAAATATTGGTTAAAAAATTCCCAGCTATTGTCTCCTATTAGCACTATAACTAACGAAATTTTAATTAGTCTAGTTATTAAATCCTTAGCTGTAATTTCAGTTGCTCCCGCTAAAAATACCAATGCGTATATTGTTACATACATAACTAGCATAATGCGGGCTATTCTTTGCAGTGAAGCATTCTTTGCGAGTTTGGTATAGAAATGTGTAGTGAATTCGTGAAATTCATTGGTAATAGGCTTTATTACCTTGTTATATACAAAATCAGAAAACCAAGTACTACCAGTATAATTAGCATAATTAACCCTGATATTGCCTACTACATTTGTATTAGGATTGATTACCCTAAGCCATAAAGTCCCATCTTTATCTGCATTGACTGTAAAGGCCTGAGCAACATCCATACCAGAAGTAGAATCATTAGGAGTGGAATGGTCAGATACAATAATATATTCCACTCTTATATCTTGTTGTTCTTTAGCCCCAATAGTTTGTTCACCTTGACCAATATCTATAGTCAGGATATAGCGGCCAAAATGTACATAATTTGCACTAAGATCCCTAGTATCAATATAGTTTTTTAGTTCAAAAAGGCTTGGAAATGCACCAATCCAACTCTTCATTAATGGTTTATCAAAGGCAGGAAACATCTCTTGTCCGATGGGCCAATTAGTAGAAAAATCTAAATCTCCACCGGCATCAGCTTTGTAATAAAGTACACTCTTGCCAAGGATGGAGGAGCGGAAAAAGCTCTCCGCTTCTTTTTTGATAATCTGGCCTCCTACCGTAATCCTCATCCCCCTGCCCTGATCATATAGACATAATGGATTATTATCTTTAGTGCCTGCCATATCTGGGCAGCTTGAAGCACCAAGACTAAACAAAGAAAATGAATTGCCAGCAAGTATTAAATCTGGCGGCCGTCTAAATTTTGTATTCACTCCAGTGCCGCTACAATAAGTTGCTCTACTGGTTTCATCCATAAAATCACATAGTCTTTCAGCAGTTGAGTAAATGATTCTATTGTCATCCGTTTTGGTAAAAATCATTGGAGCGCCTAAAGTAGATCTCTCTAGCTCATTTGTTAATAAATCTTCATCAGTAGCTACCCCGAAAAATTCACCACTATCAGTAATAGTTATATTTATTACATCTCCCCTTTCGACCCTAATTTTTTTTCTACCTTGAGCAAAATTAAAGTAATCTACATATTCTGGCATCTTGTCAAAAGCTAAAGCCTCGTAATCTTTTGTGGGATCGCTAGTATTGAATTTGGGGAAATCAGTAGCTACAAATTTTCCTTTATTATAATCGTACTCTTTAATAAAAACTTGCGCTCTTTCGAATCTTGGATCAACGCGATATAACACCCGATATTGCTTGGATCTACTAATTGCTCCTCTGGTACTCCAATCAAATTTTATGGCCTTATCTTTTTGCACTTTTTGGCCTGTGGACTGCCATGTTCCGGGTTTAGCAAGATCTAAAGTAATATCAGATTGTTTGAAATTTTTTAACTCCGCGGGGACTTCTTGACACTGAAATAGATTACCAAGAAGCCCAATATCTGTATTCATCCATTCATAAGTATCCTCACTATCATCAGCTAGGGCGAGGCTTAAACTACAGATGAAGATGAGCAGTATGCTACTGCAGTATTTAATAGGTGTTATCCCAGCGAAGGCTGTGATCCAGGACCTAATTAAGGCAAGTAGGCAATTGCTATTTTTGCCTATGGTCATTCCAGTGATCTCAGTAATTTTCATAATTTACCTCAAATACTTTCTGGATCCCCGCTTTCGCGGGAATGACAAGGAAGACAAGTATGACAAAGAAGTCGGGAATGATTGTTATTTCTCATTATCATCCCTGTCTTTCTGGATTATCATTAGTATTATTCACATTAGTATTACCTTTGGCCCTTGCCTTACTAGCATTATCCAATATCTCATGTCTTTTATCTAATCTACCTTTAGCCTGACCTTCAATCTCTCCTCGAGTTTGATCATCCAAACCTACTTTTCTGAGGGCCCCTTGCTCCATAGAGTGTGATACTGGCGCAGCCATGTAAGTTGCAGAAGGTCCGGAAGTGTTATTGGTTAACCTTACTACCATTCGGCCCGAAAAATCTACATAACCATACATACCGTAGGCGAGAATAATAAGAGCAATATAATGCTGCAAGTTAATACCCATCATACCTGACCTAGTATCCATTCCCCATGGAGCAAACCAATTAATACAAAAAATCTCTAAATTAGTGAAGTTGCCAGGAAGCCCAGGTAATGATGGAAATGGTATTTTTATAGGCAATGCACATTTCCAACATACACTATAACCAGTTGCATAATCTAAGTAAATTGTAAATAACTGAGTAATAATAATAATCCCTGCCATTAATATTACTGGTTCTATCATGTATCTAAAGGTAAACCTAACCCAGTTATCAAATAAATATCTAGTAAAATCAAATAACATAAAGGTGAGAAACAGCGGAGCTATACCAATGAGTAAAGCTACTGCCATAAATGCCATAATATAAACCACCATTGCTCTAAGGACAGTAATAATTACTATTATTACTGCAATAAATACTATAACAAAATAAATCACTCCGCTAAGCCCCATTGACAATAAAGCGAGGACTTGAGCAATAAAAGTTTTGCTAAATAAGAGTTTACTCATCAGAGCGTCAAGAAACATGAATGGATTAGCAATTTTATTTGTGGAAGTGAACATACTATAGCCACTCATATTACTAATTATGCCATCAGAAAAATTTATCATTAAATCAAATAAATAGGCGTTAAAAAATTCAAAAGTACTACCGTTCATGAGTCCTGCGACGATAGCAATCTTTACCAGCCTCATCACTAAATCTTGCTGATTAATCTTTGTCATACCGAGTAAGAACGTTGCCCCTAGCACCATAACATAAAGAATCAAAACACCTCTAATATAGTTAAAAAAGCTTATACAAGAGCCCGCTTCTCCACCGTAACAGGTCATATTTTGAAAGATAGTTTCAGCAGCTGTTTGCACTTTGCTTTTTAATATCTCAAGTAAAGGAGTAGCTATAAGCAAAGTAAAACTTCCAACTTTTTCTGAAGTCATGAACTTAACTTGATACCTACCATAACTTTCTTTGTAATCCTCTTCTTTGTTATAAACCTTCATCCACAAATGCCCATCCCGATCTGCAGTAATTTTTGCCGTACCTTCGGAGTTAGCAATATCTATATTTTGAGCTGGATAACTGACTTTATTCGGGTCATCCCCATCAAATGGTACTATCACGTACTGTACTTTCCCACGGTTAGGAATTACATCATCAAAGCTATTACCATTAGTTCTACGGCACTTAGTTTGCTTTATGCTTAATACATATCCACCCGTAGTATGGGTATAATTATCATCTTTAGCCCATAGACGATATTGTAAATATGTTTTGGGGGTGTTTACTAATATATCGTTATAAATAATTTTATATTTTTCATTATCAGCTCTACCACTATTAATACCATCATAAGGTGTTTGGACCTCAGAGATTTTGGCAAATACATAGCTATTTCCTAAAGATTTTGCGCTAACAGGAACTTCACTATTACTTATTCTGTATAAAAGACCGGTAGCTGTGCTAGCAGAATACCAGAAGCGTTTGTTGTTTTGGTATCCAGCCCCCATGATGGTAGAAGCATCTTTACTATTAAAATTCCCGGAATCAGGACAAGTTCCGGCAGGTTTATCGTTAGAATATGAACAACTTAACTCCGTACCAGCAAAATATAATTTGTTAAGGTCATCAGACCAATTGAAAGTAAACTTATTATCATCGCTATATGGTTCAGGAGCAGTTTTATATACGTTAGAATAGCCTCCCATTTTTTCACATTTTACTGGACAACAGCCTTTGTCAAAGAAACATGTAAAATCACTACATCCAATACACTTACTACCACAAGTTGAAGTTTGCCTATTCCAGTAATCATTATGCCATTGGCAATTATCAACATATGGCCGCCCATATATCGAATATCTACCGCACAGCGGGCTATAGGTTGTTTTACCAGCTGAACAATCTGCACGCTCTACAACGTTTCTTATCGTTCCACCGTCATTAATTAGCTTAAAACTATTAGATACATTAGCAACATTATTTGGAACTCCTGATAATTGCTTGTGATCTGGCAAAATTGATATAATGACTTGATCATTATTATATAATTCTGCAATATTCCGCCATTCACCCGTTTTAGCATCAAAAATTAGATTTACTGGTTCTAGCTCAGTTTCCTCAATTCTTGGGATAGGAATTCTATTATTGTAATTATCTAAGTCAGAAAGTTGTTGAATGTTATTTTTTGGTAAATAGGCTCTACAAAGACTTATATTCCCTTCTATCTGTAAATCGATTTCTTGTCCCGATTTAACGGTAACGTTAGCATTTACCCATTCTCCATAGCGATTAGGATCGTATGCACTCACTAATTTACCATCACGCGTCTCCATAGTGACTGTATAATTGCCAGTGGCAGCAAGCATTATAGTGTTTGTTATTCTATCGGAATTACCTGCACCAGAGCCGTCATCATACCTCAGAAAGCAACCATTACCAAAATTTACGGCCCCAATCATACCGAGAAATCCAAGGATGATACAGATAAATACGGCAGCGATGCCAAGGATCCCTAGAAGTTTCATTAAATCTGTCATAAGACAATACCTTTCAGTTTATTGCCCTGACTGGGTGTTTTTGGGTGGTGTTGTTGAGTGATAAATGCGTCATCACGAGCCTTCGCCAGAAGGCTTGGTAATCCAGTCTTTTTGGATTGCTTCCAAGGCTTTTGCCTTTTCGCAATGACATAATTAGTACTAAACACCCTTGCCTCCACTCGCTTTATCTACTGCACTGCTAGAACCGCTTGCCTTATCACCAGATTCAGTGTTGCCACTGCTTGCATCTTTGCCTTCTGCTCCTCCCCCTCTTATCTTATCAGTAGGATCTCCTCCACCTTCTGGTGGTTTGCCAGCTGAGGCTTGAGCAGCATCTTTTATGTATTCCATACCTCT
>JAJZHL010000063.1 GCA_021804505.1 Pseudomonadota bacterium
TTCTGGTTATGCAGGTGTAGAAAATGAATTATTTTATCGAGATAATACCTTGATGCTATTTGGAGATGCAAAAAAGGTAACTGAAGAGATAGTCCAGTGCCTGCATGACAGCTAATTTAGAAGGGTTGAGATTGTCAATATGATTGTTGACTTATTAGGTGGAAGGCAGTATATCTTGCTATACCGAGTTTAAGTTATACTAGAGCGGGGGTGCTTTTTTGTTAGTGTTTCGTTCTAACCTGATCTAACCCTGAATTAATATTTTAAATCAAACTATTATAAATTAACGTTTATTGATATTATGAATACACACCAAAAATTACCTATATTACCTAGAGCAACAGCCATTTGGTTGATTGATAATACTGCATTAACATTTAAGCAGATAGCTGACTTTTGTGGAATTCATGAGTTAGAAATTAAGGGAATAGCTGATGGTGAGGTATCACAGGGAATTATGGGCCTTGATCCTGTAGCAGGTGGACAGTTAACAAACGAAGAGATCTTACGCTGCACGCAAGATCCAACCAGTAGCTTAAGAATCACAGTAAATCCTGCTTATGAGTTGATTGGTAATAAAAAGAAGCAACAATCTAAATATACACCAGTTGCAAGGCGTCAAGATAAGCCAGATGCAATATACTGGCTTATTAAAAATTGCCCAGAAATTCTTGATAGTCAAATTATTAAATTAGTGGGGACTACAAAAGTAACGATACATGCTATTAGAGATCGTAGCCACTGGAATATGAAAAATATCCGTCCACGTGATCCCGTTCTGCTAGGTATTTGTAGTCAGATAGAATTAGATGCAGTGCTTGACCAGGTAAAACTTTTATCTCAACCAGCCAATCCTATAAAAGAATAAAATATTATAGGCTTTATAAGTAGGTCAAGTTTTGTATAATGAGATTTAAATTAATAGATTCTAGGGACTAAATGAGTAAACCTAAATCCGTTTTTTTATCAGCTATTTCAGGAAACATACTAGAGTATTATGACTTCACTGTATATTCTGTGTTTTCTTCCGTTATTGGTCGTACATTTTTTTTAGCAGAATCAGAGTCTGTCCAAATTCTCCTAAGCCTTGGTGTATTTGCAGTAGGTTTTCTTACCAGGCCAATCGGTGGAATATTTTTCGGCTATGTTGGTGATAAATATGGAAGACGCGTATCATTAATTATTTCTATGTTAGGTATGACCATCCCTACTTTTATTATGGGGTTAATACCGTCTTATCAGGATATAGGTATATATGCACCATTGCTATTAATTATAATGCGTCTTATTCAAGGTTTATGTATAAGCGGTGAAGGCGCAGGGGCAGCAATTTTCATCTTGGAGCATCATCAAAATTTACGACCTGGTTTTACAGCTGGGCTAGTGAATGGATCAAACATAGCTGGTACCTTGTTTGCTACCTTTGTAGGCATTATTATTGAGCAGTATTTTTATAATTATGATTTTGCCTGGCGTTTTGCATTTTTACTTGGTGGAGTGTTAGGCATGGTAGGGTTTTATTTACGCTTGCGCGTTTCTGAAACTCCGATTTTTAAAATGTTAGCAGAGAAGAAGAAGACTTTAAAAGCTCCATTTACCAATGTAATTAGAACGGCTTGGAAAGCAATGTTTTTAACTTTTTGCGTTGGTTCTAGTGCAAGCAGTATATTGTATCTAGTAAAAACTTATGTAAATGTGTATTACCATAACGTAATGCATTTTGATAACCGAATAGCCCTTATTTATCTATCATACGCGTCTTTTGTTTCTATGATATCTATGCCATTCTTCGGCGGTCTTGCTGATATATTTGGTAAATTTAAAATTCTAGTAATAGCAAGTTTAGTGATAGTACTATTATCATTACCTACTATTATCTCTATGTCGTCACAGGAAGTATGGCAGCAATTATTGGCCTTAACGGTTTTAGGTATTCTTGGTGGAGCGATATCGGGCCCCGCTTATATCTGTGTGATATCATTATTTACACCTGAACAAAAATTTTCAGGGATAGCTTTTAGCTATAATTTAGGAGTCGCTGTGTTTGGTGGTACTTCCCCTGTTATTTCACGGTGGTTGGTAGAAAAAACTGGTTTATTTTATGCTCCAGCCTTTTATATGATGACAACTTCTAGCTTATTTTTAATCATTGTCTATTTGATGAGGGATGAAATACGTGGTTTAATAAGAAAAGTTGAGGGATATAATACTAAATCCTAGGAGCTATTATTATGGCAAATAAAAAACAATTAACAAAAGAATGGTTTAGCGATTTACGTGATCAAATATGTAGCGCTTTTGAGTCTCTAGAAATAGAATATAGCATAGCTAAATCATTGCCTGCTGGGAAGTTTATATGTACACCGTGGGAGAGGCCTAGTGGCGGTGGAGGGGAAATTTCCCTTATGCGTGGTAATCTATTTGAAAAGGTAGGAGTAAATATTTCCACAGTGTATGGGAATCTCTCTCCAGAATTTGCAGCTCAAATACCAGGGACTGAAGGTAGCAGAGAGTTTTTTGCTACAGGTGTTTCTGTTGTTGTGCATTTGTCTTCTCCCCTCGTACCAGCTGCCCACTTTAATACCCGCTATATTGAGACTTCTTATGGTTGGTTTGGAGGTGGTGGAGATTTAACCCCATTTTATCCTGATGAAGTAGAGACAGCAAAATTTCATTCAGCTTTTAAAAGTGCATGTGACAAATATAATCCAAATTATTATCCAAAGTTTAAGAAAAAGTGCGATGAATATTTTTATTTACAACATAGAAAAGAGCCAAGGGGAGTTGGTGGAATATTCTATGATTATTTAAAAGATGGCGAGTTTGAAAACAATTTTTCTTTTACCCAAGATGTAGGAAGAGCATTTCTTGAGGTGTATCCAGAGGTTATACGTACCAAGATGTTATTACCATGGACACAAGAGCAGAGAGATTATCAATTGTTGCGTAGAGGGAGGTATGTTGAATTCAATCTGCTATATGATCGGGGAACTAAATTCGGTTTAATGACTGACGGTAATATCGAGGCAATATTTATGTCTCTACCACCTGAAGTACGGTGGTAGTTATTATCTAGCGAGTATGAATAATGCCAAAATTTCATGAATCGGTACAGAAAAAGACGCAAGAAATTTTAAGCTTCTGGTTTGCTACTGAAAATAAGCCAAAATGGTTTATCAAGGATCAAGAATTTGACAGAGAAGTAACAAGCAAATTCTTAAATTATTATGAGGAGGCCGCTAAAGAAGAAGATTTAGACCATTGGCAAGAGTCCCTCGATGGTAGTTTAGCGTTAATAATACTATTAGATCAATTCCCAAGAAATATGTTTAGAGGAGATCCCAGAAGCTTTGCCACGGATTCTAGAGCCATAGCAATTACTAAGAAAATAATAGCCCAAAATATCGATCACCAAGCATCAGAAGATTATAAACATTTTCTCTATATGCCGTTAATGCATAGTGAAGATTTAGCAGATCAAGAACTGTCAGTAGAATTATTTTCATATAATCCAGGAGCAAGAGATTATGCCATAAGACATATGGAGATTATTAAAAGGTTTGGCAGATTCCCCCATCGCAATATAATATTAGGCAGGGAGTCGACTGTGGAGGAAATACAGTTCTTAACTACTCCTGGCTCGTCCTTTTAATTCTAATTCATATTGTAAATATAGTTTTGCCAAAGATAAATAATCTATAGGAGTTAAGTTCTCAGCCCTACAGGCACTATCAATTTGTAACTCAGTAAACCAATTGTCAATATCAGGTGAGAGCTTCTTAAGAGAAGTTTTAATCATTTTACGTCGCTCGCCGAAAGCAAGTTTGGTAATTAGCTCAATAACTTCTGTTAGCTTGGGAGACATTTCGATGTCAACGGGCACAAGCTTAACTACCGAAGAAATTACCCTCGGTGGTGGGTAAAAAGCTTTGGGGCTGACATCAAAGCATTTCTCAACATGGCAATGTAATTGAGATATAACGGATAATCTACCGTATGATTTTGTATTAACCTTCGCGCAGATTCGTTCTACTACTTCTTTCTGCAACATTAAAGTCATACTGTTAATCCATTGCCTATTTTTTAGCCATGTAATTAATAATTCTGTACCAATCTGGTAAGGTAAATTTGCGATAATACTAAATTTGTTATAATTTAAAGTTGATAGATCTAGCTTAGTAGCGTCGTATTCGAGAATCTTTAGGTTTGGGTAGAATTCTCTTATTTCTATTAATAAGGGTATGCATCTTTTGTCTGTTTCAACTACGGTTAAAGACTTTGGGTTGTGCAAAAGAATTGCACGAGTTAAGCCGCCTGTACCCGGACCTATTTCTAATACGTCTTCTCCTTCGCATAAGCCGCTTGCTCTCACTATTTTATCGCATAATGTACTATCAAAAATAAAGTTCTGGCTATACTGCTTTAGCGGTGCAATACCGTGTTTGCTTGCGTGCTTTGCTATAGAAGGCAACATAAAGTTGATTTAAGAAGGCAGCATTATTTTAATATAAGCTTTTTTCCGCATATCGTCGAAAAACTTTTGTGCTTTTTGAGACATCTTCTTGTTTGTTAAGAGATTAACCACATAATTATTCTCGTCGTCTGTTACATTAATTACTTTTTTATCGCAAATCACAATTAATTTAAACCCATCTTGCATTTCAAAAATGTTACTTTTCTTCCCTATATCTAAATCTTTAATAATTGTTTGAAGAGTATGGTCTAACGTACTTAAATTCTGATTAATGATTTCTAAAGTGGCAAAGTCTTTGTATAAAGAGTCTTTTGTCTCAGAACAACTTTTAAGGCGCTTTTGTAAATTATACATTTGTTGTATGGTTTTATCCTGCTTATCTTTTGAAATAAACACTTGAGCTGATATTTTTGCCTCTTTTGCATTAGTATCAAGAATTATTTGATTCACCTCTTTGGGGCTTACAACAACACTTTTAGTCAAGCCACTTAAAATATTCATTTTAATTATTTCAGAACCGATTTGCGATTTAAAGCTATTAATATCTACAGATTTACTTTTTAAATACTGTAGTAAATGCCCTTTTGGCATTTTGTTCCTTTGTTCAATGGTTTCTATTGCTTCTGCAATTTCTTTATCGGAGACTTTTTTCCCTTTAGAGTATTGATAAAGTAACGCCTCATCTATTAAGGTTTTTATTGCTATTTCGTTAAGCTGTTTATCCTTTTGACTATCAGGATTAGAAATATTATTTAAAGCCATAATCATATGTTTTCTAGCTAAAAATTCATTCAGAGTAATTGGTTGTTCATTAACTAATGCAACAATGTTTGGCAGCTCTGCATTTGCTACAGCAAAACTCAAAATAACAGCAATTGCATAAAGGAATTTCTTCATAATTATAACTCACATGTTTATTATTTTTAAACCGATCAAAATAGTTGGTAGGGCTATAGTTTTTTTAATGCCTCTAGTACTATCTACCATATAATCATCTGATAGCGAAGCGGATATTTTAACACAATCATTCAAATATGTCACCTGGATACTCTTGGCAAGAATTTTTTGTGTATTTTTCGGGAAATCTACCCTCATATTATAAGCCACTATCCAGTTATCAGTTAGACGATAGTTCAAGTGATAATATAATTGCTTGGTATAAGAATAAACTGTTGTATTCATACTAGAATCTCCTGAAGAATTCATCTTGCTATTATTAGCATATACAAAACTAGTGGTTAAATCTAATGGGCCGAAATGTAAAGTTCCACCTATTTCATCCACCAGAGGGTCAAAATTCTTATTTTTTCTAAAGCGATAATATAATTCTGTGAGCTCAGAAAAGCTATATGAAATTCTGCCAACATTTTCATTTTTATATTGAGAGGGTAGATCTTTATTATATGTTTGTCCTAGGAATAGGTTTAAATAATTGGCCCCAGCAAGGACAGCAGAGCTAATTCCATAACTTACCCTAGTACCAAATTCATGATAATCTACCCCACTATAGCGATTTGCTTCTAATAGATTATTTTCCGACAAGGTATATTTAGAAGAGTCAATATAGGCAAATTTCTGATTAGAATTGTGCTTACGCCCAATCGTTACCGAGACTATTGGTTCTAATAATACTCTTGCTTCTTTTCCTAGAGGGCTGGAAAGAGGATAGCGCCAAATGTTCTGTATTTCGGGTATCGCTCTTGATAAAACTTTATTGTTGTTAGGAGTATTCGGATACAAATGATTAATAAAATATACATCACCTCTATTCCTTAATGCAATATTGAATAAGTGACCGTTACTCGTCGTAAAATGATTGTCTATTATAAGCTGTGTTGCAACTCTCCCTAATTCTTTGCCATTTTGCTCTTT
>JAJZHL010000064.1 GCA_021804505.1 Pseudomonadota bacterium
TAAAAAGGTGCAAGAAGTTGTAGGTCAGGAATTACCTACATTGCTGCAAGAGAATAAGGGTGCAGTACAAGCAATAGCAAGCAATGTTGCGAGTAGTAGTGAGGTGCTCAAGCAATATGAGTTATCTAAGGCGTTTGTAGATTCGACTACATCGCTTGTGGTAGATGTTGCGGCTAGTGGTCTTGGTCAGATGCCAAAGCTTGTGGAGATTGGTAAGGCATATACACAGTACAGCGACCCTGAAGGTATAGAAGAAGCAAAAGTTGAAGCTTTGAAAAAAGTAATGCTTGATACAACTGGGGTGGTAAAAGAGCTTTCTCCTATTTTACAGACCACCCTACCACAATATTTAAAAGATAATAAAACGCACCTTTTGGCTCTGACAAAAAAAGTGATCGAACAAGAAGGAGTGAAGGCTCAATTAGAAAAAGCAGAGATTTCGCCTATTTTGGTTAAGGAGATGGCAGGAATTGCACTTGATGCTGTGCCAGAACTGTTACCAGATATTACTAAGCTTGCAATTGATTTAGTACAAAGTTCTGTGAATTCCTTAAGTGAGGAAGATATAAAAGTAATAAATAACAATTTAAAAATTGTTATGGATGAAGAAACGAATACTGAAGAGAAAGATAAGGCGCGAGGCGAGTTAATTAAGGTTGCTACTCATATCCTTGAAAATAAAGAGGTACAAGCAGTAATAGCACAAGAATTACCTAAGTTACTACAAGGTAAAGGAGAAGCACTAAAAGGTATAGCTAATAAGGTCGCTAGTAGTTCTGCCGTCAAACAATATGAGTTATCTAAGGCGTTTGTAGATTCTACTACATCGTTAGTTTTAGATATATCTTCTACTTCGCTTGCTCAACTGCCAAAGCTTATTGAGACCAATAATGCGATAGCTGAATATGCTAAAAGTAAACCAGAAGAAAGAGAGGATATTCTAAGAAAAATAATAAATGATACAGAATTAGTAGTAAAAAATCTCACTCCTGTTCTAGAGACAGCTATACCACAATATTTAAAAGATAATAAAACACACCTTTTAGCTCTTACCAACAAGCTAGCTACTCAAGAAGGAAAGTTTAAGACTAGGTTAGATACAGCAGGAGTGTCTTCTGAATTAGCGCAAGAGATGGTTAGTGATGCGATAGATGCAGTGCCCCAATTGTTACCGATAGTAACTAAGTTTGCAAATGCAGTCTTAGCTGATGAAGATGGTGTAGGAGTTGTTGTTACTAACGTTCAGGGCTTAATCGATACGCTTGACAAAGAAAAGACAGCAGTGGCCGAGTCGGATAAAGAGAAGGTAAAGAAAGAAATAGAGGCGAAAGGTACAGCACTTGCAAATTCCGTTTTAGATTTTATAGATAATCCAAATAATGCCAAAGTGAAAGAAGTAATTAATCAAGATATTCCAAAATTCCTTGAGGACAATGCAGAGAAAATAGGTGCTACATTAGATAAATTCCTTACTACCACAGTTGTAGGGCGTAATTTGAAAATCAAAGGTGAAGACATTCTCAAGACACTGAGTAAAAAAGTACCTGGTATAGTAGATATAATTACTAACTATCAAAAAGGGAAATATTCCTCAGTGATGAGCGGGGTGATAGATTTATTACGTGATAAAGAGGTAAGACACCTGGCAACAAGAGTGGCTGTTGAAGGCCTTAGATATATGACTCAGAAATCTTATACTTCATACAGAACGCGTAGAAATAAATTGAGTGAACATATAGAGGCGATGAAAGCGGGTGTAGACCAACTTTTAGGAGTAAAAAAAGAGGAAAAGCAAGATTTAGGGGAGCTACTTTATAAATTAATCAGTGAGCACAACCTAGGAAAAGGATCTAAAACAATTGAATATATGCTTATAGATAAGGATTTTAGAGGATTGGTTTTTGAGCAATCTAACCCAATACCTTTACAAAATGTAGTGGTCAAAGGCTTTAATTTTGACAAAGCAGAGTTTAAAGGTGGTTCTTTTGAAAATAGTGAGTTTAGTAATTGTTCTTTTAAAGGAACTAAGTTTATAAATCAAGTTAAATTTGACGGCGCGACTATTGATGCGGAAACTTTAAAAACTCTTTTGCCTGCCATTAGGAAATACAACAAGCAGCACAAAGGTGAATCAATCAGCTTAGATAATGTTAAAATTGTAGGTGATATTAGTCAGGTGTCTTTTGAAGGTATTCTAATGAAAGAACCGGATTTTACTAAGGCAACCTTAGGTAAGGACAAGACATTTGAGAAAGATGTAATAAATGGTGCGTACATAACAAATGCTAAATTACCAAAGCCAGGACCTGAAGTTCAGGCCCAAAAAATAGGAGAGCAGATGATTGAGCCGCATGTGGCTAATGAGAAAGCCATACAAGGTAAGCATACCTCAACAGTTGTAGAACGTAAAGATGGGTTAAATAGGTCGCGTTCGAGTAGTAGTGTTAATAGTATTTAGGATATAATAAAGCTGTAGCCTTCAGTTGCGTGAAGAATAATATTATTAAGGTATGGCGAGCTGGTATTGTGGCGTAGATATAGACAGTGATATATAGGTAATGTATGAAGAACGTCATCACGAGTCGCGAAGCGGCGTGGTGATCTAGTTCTCCTGGTTTGCTTTATCCAACTCCACTTCTTCGCAATGACACTAACACATTTTCCCTCTTCATTCTCTACGCGGGCATTGCCAATTAAATTTAGCAACTTTATTACTCAAGACAAAACATGAACCACCTTCAACAACAAGCATCTGATCCTACTTATTCTGTTTGGGTTTCTGCTTCGGCTGGTACGGGTAAAACCAAAATTTTAACTGATAGGGTACTGAGGCTACTAATCAGTGGGGCTGAATTTAAGAAAATTTTATGCCTAACTTTTACTAATGCTGCTGCTCTTGAAATGCAAGATAGAGTTAAAGGTAAGCTAGAATTTTTTGCCCGCCTAAATGCGAACGAGTTACTGCAAGAATTAGATTTGTTACTCGGCAGAAGAGCGCAAGATGATGAAGTAGAACGAGCTAGAACATTGTATAGTCAGCTCCTTAACTCTAAGGATGGGATCAATATTTATACTATCCATGCATTTTGTCAAAAAATGCTAAAATTATTTGCTTTTGAAGCTGACATTAATCCAGAGTTTCAGATCCTCGATGATATTAGCGCTAGGCAAATTTTACATCAAGTGAGAAATCAACTATATGTTACCCCTGAGCATAGTGAGCTAGTTGATTTTTTTCTAACAAATTTTCATGAAATAACTATCAATGATATCTTCACAGAAATAATCCAGCAGAAAATTAAATTTAAGCAATTATTTGCTAAAAACGTAGAGTATACCACTCACGATGTTAATGTTACTATGCAGGAACTTTCTGTTATTTATGATAAAGCTGAGCAGCTACTGGCAAAATATGGTATAGAAGTAAAGGAAGATATCCAGGCCTTTTTCTTAACCAAAGATTGTACGAAACGTAAGAATCTTTTGCCTAAGAGTATGGAAAGAAAATATCCTGATTTGCTTAAGGTATTAGAAACCTATCAGGAAGATATTTTTCAGCTTGACCAATTGGTGAAAACTCAAGAAATGGAGAATTACACTGCGTTAGTAATAAAATTGGCTAAGATTTTTTTGGAGCAATATGATGCGTATAAAAGAGTGCACAGTTTACTCGATTATGATGACTTAATCTATTACACCAAATTATTACTGGCAGATGAAGATCTTAAGGCTTGGTTACTATATAAACAAGCTGGTGGGGTGGAGCATGTGCTGGTAGATGAGGCGCAAGATACAAGTCCAGAGCAGTGGGAGATTGTCACTGCAATTATAGCAGAATTTCATACTAGCCCTAAGCGGGATAATAGCATTTTTGTGGTGGGAGACGAAAAACAGTCTATTTTTAGTTTCCAAGGAGCAAACCTTAGCACTTTTGTAACTGTTAACGCCCATTTAAGTACTAAATTATTAGAAGCGCAGAAAAATTTTAAGAATATTACTCTTGAACTATCTTATCGTTCTTTGGCTGAAATTTTAGATATTGTCCACTTAGTGCTAGATCAAATTAAAAGAATAAACCCCCATTTATTTCCTTCTATTAATACTAAAGTTTTGCCATTTCGTGAAAGCCATAGAGGGACAGTAGAATTATGGCCTTTGGTACAAGGAGAGAAAGAAGAGAATTTATTTTGGCCTTTACCAGGCAGTTATAATAATTCTAAAACGTCTAAACAACTACTTGCTCAGCAAATAGCTAATTTCATTAAAAAGCAGCTAAAGAGTCTGAAAATTATGCCGGCTACCAATATGGCTATTAAAGAAGCAGATTTTATGATTTTAGTGCGTAAGAGGGATGAGTTTGTATTTGAGTTAATTAACTGTCTTAAAGAGAATGGTCTGAATGTTGAAGATGTAGATAGAGTATCCTTAGATGAGAGCCTATCGGTATTAGATTTAATGGCCGTAGCAAAATTTGTATTACTTCCTTTAGATGATTTAAACCTAGCTTCTTTATTAAAATCACCAATTATTGGGGTATCAGAGGAAGAGTTATACCGCATCGCAACTAAGCGGGGTAAGAGTTCTATATGGAGCTATATACAAAATAATATGGCTGAGTATGGCGCGCTATATACCAAGCTAGAATATTTATTACAGGTACACAGAGTTTCAAACGCTAGCAACTTCTTTTCTATGATAGCTGATTGTTTAGATATAAGAAGAATATTAGTAGAGCATAACGGAGTAAATAGTCATGACTTAATAAATGAATTAATCTATTTAAGTGCAAACTACGGAAGAAATATTGAAAATTCTTTACAGAGTTTTGTGTATTGGTTTGAAAATAATCAAATTGATATTAAAAGGAATCTTGCTTCCTCAGATAAAATTAGAATCATGACAGTGCATGCTTCGAAAGGGCTACAAGCTCCTATTGTTATTTTATGTGATACTACTTCTGTACCGATCAGTAGTAATAAATTTGTTTGGGACAAAGAGGGGCAGTTATATACAAGTACTAGCACGGCTTCTAGTCCCGAGTTTTTTAAAGAGCTGAAAGAGCATGAACGACACAAAGAAATGCAGGAATATATCAGGTTATTATATGTTGCTATGACAAGAGCTGAAGATCATCTAGTGGTATGTGGCTATCAGCAAAGTAATACATTGCCGCAAAATTGTTGGTATGAGCTGGTAGCCCGTGCAATTAAGACAAATAAAAAAGAAGAAGAGAGTAGCGATATTGATGCTATTCCTGGGATGCAAGTAAGCAGTAAACCGCCTTTACCTTGGATTCCAGATTCTGTACTAATTAGTAATATTACCGAAAGTGGTAAACAAATTTATTCTGCCACTTCTCCATTACTTGTTAATAATTCACTTACGTATGGTAGAATATTTCATAAAATTTTAGAAGATGCAGTAAAAGCCAAGAACTTTTCTTTGCTTGATAAACATCCATTTATAGGACAACTACCAGTAGAACTACAAGCCAAAATCAATGTCAATATTAAAAATATGCTTAATAATCCAGAGTTTGCAACTCTTGTGCACCAAGAGCTGCGATCAGAGGTTGCCATAGGGGTAAGTATAGAGGGAGAGCTTAACAAAACAGGCAGAATTGATCTATTAGCTATAGATCAGCATAAAATTACGGTGATTGATTACAAAACTGACATTAATCCTCCTAAAAATGCGGAGTTAGTGCGTGAATCCTATGTTGACCAGTTAAACTTTTACCGACATATTATGCAAAAATTATATCCTCAAAGTGAAGTTATTTGCAAAATATTATGGTTAGATGATGGTAGTTTTATGACTATATAGCTAGCTTGTATATTAAAATAGTCAGTATGCAATATTTCTTGCAAAAATACTATTTAATGCTAGATATAATATACTTAAAATAATTGCATTAAGTCTAATGCAGGATATATACATATTAACGAGATCAGTTTTATACTATGAATAATACATCTAAAGATATTAACGACGTTGTAGAAATTACAGCACAAAGTGGTTCGTCAATTTTTTCTTTAATATCCTCATCGGATATTATAGGAAAGTCAGTTATGTTAATTCTGGTTATTGCTTCAATTTGGGCATGGGCCATTATTATAGATAAACTTTTCCATTTAATACAAATAAAGAAAAAAATT
>JAJZHL010000065.1 GCA_021804505.1 Pseudomonadota bacterium
CGAGGTTTTTGCCAATTAGGGATTTTAGGCATATCGTAACTACTTGCACTAACTGAGTCACCTTGGTAAACACGTGCCCCACCGTGACTTATCTGAACTAATTTAACACAATTATATGGTTTGAGAGAGTCTGCAAGCTTTGTAAGTCGAGGCAGCATTGCGTCAGAATGTACTCCTATTTGGTTTCTAAACCCTACTTCCTTGGAAACATGAGAAGCACAAGTTATCACCATCCCAAAATCACCTTCAGCAGCCATTTTAAGCCAAGTACTTTCTGCATCAGAGACAGTACCATCTGGATTGCTTTGGCAAGTAGTCATAGGAGACAAGACCATTCTATTTTTTATTTCTACACCATTTTTTAATTTAAATTTTGTAAATATTACTCTTTCCTGCATATTATCCTCAGATATTTTAATAACCATATCGTAACATGAAATTAATTAATTATATATTTTAATCTATTAATAGTATGCTCTTTTCCAATAATAGCAGCTATTTCGAACACACTTGGAGATGTGGCTTGGCCAGTTAAAAGAGCCCGAATTGGTTGCATCAAATCACCAAGCTTCATATCATTATTTTTTGCTATTTCTTTCAATACTTCCTGCACTCTATCCTTATCAAAATTCTGTAAACTCTCTAGTTCTTGTATAACAATAGATAATAGTTTTTTATCACAATTAGCTATTACGTTTTTGGCTTCTTCAGAATAAGCAAGTGGTACCTTCACTAGGTAAATTTTGGCAAGTTCTGCTAGCTCAAGCAAGGTGGTACTTCTCGTTTTTAAGCTTGGCATTGCCTGATCAATATACCCTATTTCTTCAACAGTAATGGGTATATTTAGTTGCAAAATTTCGGTTATCATTTGTGTCAACTTCTTATCATCAGTTTGACGCAAATAATGAGCATTTACATTATTCATTTTAGCAAAATCTAACCGAGCTGGGGATTTACCAAGACCATCCAGATCGAACCATTCTATCGCCTGCTCTCTTAAAATAATTTCATCATCTTTATGCGCCCACCCTAGTCGCAGCAAATAATTACACATAGCCTCAGGCAAATATCCCATTTCCTTATATGACTGCACTCCAAGAGCGCCATGTCTTTTGGATAGTTTAGCTCCATCCGTACCATGTATTAAAGGTATATGCGTCATCGTTGGTACAGTCCACCCCAGTGCCTGATACAATAAAATTTGCCGGGCAGCATTTGTTAGATGATCATCTCCTCTAATAATATGGCTTACCTGCATATCATGGTCATCTACCACTACCGCAAGCATATAGGTACTGCTACCATCACTGCGAAGCAAAACCATATCATCTAAGTGCGAATTCTCAAGAATCACATCACCTTGCAAAGTATCATGGATAATGGTCTGCCCTGTTTCAGGCGCTTTAAGACGAATTACAGGCTGGATATCCTTAGGATATTCGGACGGCTTAGCATCCCGCCAAGGACTCCTAAAAATGAAATGCTCTTTCTTATCCATTGCTGCCGATCTAAGCCTGTCGACTTCTTCTTGTGGCGTAAAACAATAATATGCCCCATCGGCTGCTAATAATTTTAAAGCAACATTTTTATACAAGTCATTTCTTTGTGACTGAAATAATACTTCTCCATCCCATTCCAAACCAAGCCACTTCAAACCATCAAATATGGCATTAACTGCTTCTTTCGTTGACCTTGCTTTATCAGTATCTTCAATTCTAAGCAAAAACTTACCGCCATAATGTTTAGCAAATAAGTAATTAAATAAGGCTGTCCGAGCACCACCTATATGTAAAAATCCCGTAGGGGATGGGGCAAACCTAGTAATCACGTTCATTGTTTCTCATTCTCTTTAGTAAAATAGGCAAAATAATTTACATCTATATCATTGCTTAACTGCCATGCACCTGTCACCAGATTATAAGTTAAACCTTTGAGCTCTTGAAGTATAATTTTATTTTCTTGAAACACCGCATTTAATTCTGAGGGCTTGATAAACTTTTTGTAATCATGTGTTTGTCTTGGTACCCAATTCAATACGTACTCAGCCATAATGATCGCTAAAGCATAAGCTTTCATAGTACGGTTAATAGTAGAAATTATTACCATGCCGCCTGGCTTCACTAGGCTAGTAAGATTTTCTATAAAACCATCTAAATTGTCTACATGCTCCACTACTTCTAAACATAATACCACGTCGTATTTTTGTGTACTAGTAGCTACAAATTCCTCAATTGTGGTCTTTTTATACATAATATCAAGATTATGCTCATGTGCATATCTAGTAGCAACATCAATGTTTTCTTGAAGTGCATCGATACCCATTATATTACTACTAAACTCACATAATTTAGAGGTAATAAGACCTCCTCCGCAGCCTACATCTAAAATGTCTGGCTTATGGCCATTGATACCGAAATTCACTTTCATTTTTTCTAAAATATAACTAAGCCTAACCGGGTTGATTTGATGAAGCATTTTAAATTCTCCATCTTTTTTCCACCATTGCTCCGATATCTTACGAAATTTCTCTAATTCTGCTTTATTTGCAGAAGATTCTATAGACATAATTTGTATTCTAGTTATAAGGTTTATATATTATATATCATAAAAATAATATACCACTAAGTACTCAAATGATTTTAATTGTAATAATTATGACTTTAATTAGTCTAATTTTCGCTCCTCTTGGTTGTATTAGTTTATGGAAAAAATATACGTATTTTGGCGATGGCCTGGCCCATGCGAGTCTACTTGCGGGAACTCTTAGTGTTATTATTCAACTCCCTATTCTTTATTCTGGTTCAATGGTAGCGATTATTTTTGCTATTTTAGTATTCATCCTCAAAAACAAATCTGGCAGCAATGCGGTAGTATTATTAGTCTCAAGCTGTATGCTAGCATGCGCTTTAGTGGTAGGTTACTTGAACCCTCTTCAAGTTAACATAACCAATTTATTGTTTGGCGATATTTTGTCTGCTTCTTATCATGAGATGTTTCTCTTATGTGCAATATTAATAATGGTCTCATTGTTTATGTGGGGCTATTATAAACAAATTATTTTGATTATCATTAACAGAGACATAGCAAAAATCAGAGGCGTAAATGTAAGTAGAATTGAACTAGCCTTTTTAGCCTTATTATCTTTATCCGTATTTTCTACTATCAAAATAGTTGGCTCCTTACTTGTAACAAGCATTCTACTAATCCCAGCGATGACCGCAAGGCTGATATCTCACTACCCTGCACAAATGATCTATTTTTCGATTATAATCAGCTTAGCTGTGAATTTTCTCGGTATAGCTATATCATTCTATTGTGACATACCTATTACTCCGATTATTACGATAATCCACTCTATGTGTTACGGTCTAACCTATGTGATTTCCCATTACTGTATTGGGTCAAGAGCTAAAGTCCGGAATTGAGAAGTTCCTCACGAGCCTCTATGGACAAATCATTGACATCACGAGGCGGTGTTATTGCTTGGATAAATTTCATGTCATTCCTGTTTCTTTTTTGTCATTCGAGCTACGGCGAGACAACAGCGGGATACCCAATCAAGTTCGGTATGACTAGCTTTATTATGCCATCCTGAATTTATTTCAGGATCTAACCATAACATTTTTAGCTTGGATACCAACCGCAGCAATGAATGACATCGAGAGACGGCAATGACATAGAGGATTGTAATTACGCCTTATTCTTAGTGTTCTCGTAGACAGTTGACATTTGTTCTGTCATATTATTAGCCACTTCCATCATTTTACCTGATGCATCAGAAACCATACCTGCAAATTCTTTCGCATTACTCACAGCATTCTCATAGCTGGTTTTTAAATATTTTTGCTGACATTCTGCGAGTTGTTTAAAGTCACCAGAAGCTATCGCATCTTTGGCAGCATTGACAAGAAGCATAGTATTATCCTGAAATGCTTCAGAATTTTTCTTGATCATTGACTGTAATGATTCAGTTGCAATCTGATTAGTTGTTGCCATAATTTTGCTACTCTTTTTAATCGAGTCTGACACTGCAGCAAAATCAACAGGTGGTATGTTCTTAACTGAATTCATGTAAAATTCAGGATTCATAAAAGATTTCATTAAATCTAAAAACTGGGTCGTACTGTTAGTCATTGTAATCCTCTAAAATGAAAATAAATTACCTATTTACTGGAAGTAAACAGTAAAGTAAATTTATGCTAACATTTTAAAAAATACGAGTCAATAGTTCTAACTAATCTCTTAGCATAAAAAATATCTAAAATGGCATTTTTAACCCGGGGGGCAATCCTATATTACCAAAAGCATTAGACATAGAATCTTGTGAATCCTGATCTACTTTATTTTTGGCATCGTTAAAGGCCGCAACAATTAGGTCCTCGAGAATTTCCTTTTCTGTTTCTTTTAGCAAAGTCGGATCAATAGTTACCTTCCGTGCTTCACCCTTACCACTAACCACAATATGTACTAGACCACCACCTGACTTGCCAGTATATTCGGTGTTTGCCATTTGCTCTTGCATCTCTTGCATTTTCTTTTGCATAGATTGCGCTTGTTTCAAAAACTGATTAAAATTTACCATAACTGTATATAATCTCCTACTTGTTTAGCAAAATATCCGAAATAGTTATACCTGGGAAATGTTTTGTTAGAATCGCCCAGTCCTGACTAGATTTTACCTTATCAATCAACTGTCCTTTAATGGTAACTACTTCTAGCTGCTTTGTGATAATAACATTCCATATTTGCCCTGTCCACGCAAATAATAGGCTAGCAATTTGCTCTTTGATTTTTCCTAAGATATTGTTCCCAGCAATTTCTAAAACACCGACGCCGAACGATTTTATTTCCACCTCATTCAACAATAAATAATAGATTTCCAACTCATTGTTAGAGTGCAAATAAGTGAGAAAATCTGTTATTTGATAATCCTTAGGTTTAGTCTGTAATTGGCTATCATCAATATAAGTTGCGGTTAGGTCTTCTATAGTCGGTAACATTTGACAATAAATCGATTTAATTGCAAGCATCTCTGCTTCTATTAACTGATTATGCGCGGTTTTAATCTCAATAATTCCTTTGCTATATATCTGCCAAATGATAGATAAGCTTGCCAGATCAATTTGTGATAATATATTTTTAACTTCGCTACCAAACGCTTCATAGGCAGGATCTTGGTACTTTGTTAGTAATTTCACCTTGCTAAGATAGGCTATGAAATCTGCCACTGATGCAGTAAAAATTTCTAAATTTGCAGAAGACATATAAAGTCTCCCGAGCAACTCTATGGCTTTTGCAGCGTCTTTACGCACTATATATTCAAAAAATTTAATAATATTCGATGTATCAACTAAACCTAGTACTTGATATACTATTTCCGCCGTGACCATTCCCTCTTCTGCAAGGCCAGTTGCTTGATCTAGGACAGCAATTGCTTCTCTTGCTGACCCTTCAGCTCTAGAAGCAATAACCCTTAGCGCGCCAATCTCAACTTCCATTTGCTCCTTTTGGCTGATTTCTTGCAATAGCTGAAAAATTTCGTCAAAAGTGAGCCTTCTTAAATCATATCTTTGACATCTAGAAATTACCGTTAATGGAATTTTTTGCGGCTCTGTGGTTGCAAAAATAAAAATAATATGGGCTGGTGGTTCTTCAAGAATTTTGAGTAGCGCATTAAATGCACCCTTAGATAACATGTGCACTTCATCTATTATATAAACACTATATTTTCCAATTAGTGGCTTATATTCACTACTTTCTATTATCTTCCTAATATCATCAACGCTTGTTTTACTGGCTGCATCTATTTCTATTATGTCCGGGTGTTTATTTTGGTTAAAACTAGAACAATTTTGACAATGCTCGCAAGGTAAAATACGTTTTTCTTCAATTATGGGATTAGTGCAGTTAATAGTTTTAGCTATAATACGAGCTGAGGTGGTTTTTCCAACCCCCCTTATGCCTGTAAGAAGATATCCTTGTACTATACGATTATTTATGATGGTATAATTTAGTACTTTTGCCAGAACTTCTTGTCCATATAGTTCAGAAAAGTTACTAGGGCGATATTTTCTTGCAAAAGTAGTATACTGACTTGTTTCTTTCACGGTATATATTCACAAAAATATGCTAGCAGTGACCCACCGGAGACTACTTT
>JAJZHL010000066.1 GCA_021804505.1 Pseudomonadota bacterium
CTCGATATCTAGAAAAAACATAGGATAAAACATTATTTTCAGCTTCCTAGATTTTAACTCTTTCAGATAACGAACCACACTGACATCATTCACACTCCCACCATATTTAGGAAAATTATCAGAATCACGTGATACTAACCTTGCGGTATTACGTAAATACGTGCCTACTTGCCACTCTTCACTATATTTTGTACTCAGGTCATTAAATTCAACAGCTGGTTTAATAGTACACTCAGCGCTGTCTAGGCTATCTCCGAACCAGCATACTACAGGTGCCACCCAACTTATATTAGGGCAAATAATTTTCATTTGCTCAAGACTATATAAACTATTAGCAATATTGTGATAATTACTGGAATTTATTGGCTTCTTATTGAGAATGTTACCCTCTAAATTTACGGTAGTTTGGTACTGTATGATAGTATCATAAACAAACTCACCTGTACCTGGAATGATATTAATTGATCTAACCAAATCCTCTACGCAAATATTTTTCTCTAAGGTACTTGGAATATTAGCCTTACGTGTCACCTCAAAAGAAAAATTAGGTATAGAGTTATTAAAATCACCTAATGGCAACTCTTCAAATACTATATAGCTAAGACCACGAAATGCAGTCACCTGCCCATACTCATGGCATGAGGCAATCAATGGATCAGCTAATTGTTGTTCTGATCCTAAATAAAGCCTAAATTTATATTTGCTGATATCAATTAGTTCATCATTAGCCCACACTCTACCAATAGCAGCTATTTCTCCTTCGCATAAAGCTGCTGCAAAGGAAAGATAATAAGTACATTCAGTTATGCTGGTGATAGATTTTACTTGACCTGTATCTGCAAAAAGCTGCTTTGAACTATCTGTATCCTGGATTTCAGTAATTTTTTTAGCCCATATTATTTTGCTATTTACCCTTGCTGTACCAAATATCAAGGTGATAGGCTGACCATAATTAGCTTTAGTTAGAATAAAGCTCTCTCGAAGATTTTTAAAATGATAATATTCTTCCGGTTCATAATTTAAATGCTCTAAGTAATTACCCAAAAAGCGGCCAGTAAATCTTCCTATAGTAGATAATATACCTCCACCAAAACCAGCACCGATAGCTCCACCTATTGCACCAAAAATTTGTCCGAACATAACTACTAATATTAAAGTTAATATAATCGTTATATCATTTTAGGATGCTACCACTAATAGCTGTAATCGTTATTTTTTAGTTTTCTAATTTAGCTAGTGTTAGGCCTATAATTTGTCCAATAATTCCATAAGGTACACTTAACTATTCAAAGCTTCCTGCCTTCTTGTCATCCCTTGCTGTAGCTGGGGATCCAGGAAAATTAAAGTGGATTCCCACCTTTGCTCGAAATGACATTTAGGATGCAGGGATGATATAAAATAAAGACAGCTCTGTAATTTGTAAAATAACTTTATGGCTTACCATTTTACGTTTAAAAACACAGACGCTTTTCTACAAAATTCGTATAATATTCAAAAATTACTTGTTTCTGATGCATATTATTCTATGCTGAAACTGTTACTGATGACTTCTAACCATCATTGAAAAATCGACCTATTAAGCCCTAATCTATGCTAGGGGTCCGCTATTATAAGCACTTTGTGTGCAATATAGCGGGTGGTTATTGTTTTCCAATGACTGTTAGAAGCCCCTAGCACCAACTTGCAATAGGGGTCGATACTATGGACGAATTAAAGAGCTTCTTCTTGCTTCATTTCCTGCTCTTCATAGTAGCAATCATAATTCTGATCATCCATTTTGATAGGAATAGATAGGCATATTATCTATTTCCTTTTTAATTCTGCTAATTCTTTTTTTGATAAACCAGTAACTTGTATAATTAACTCATCATCTAGATTTTGTTTTAGCATATTTGTTGCTATAAGCTTTACACTCTTCGCTTTCCCTCTGGCCTCCCCCTTCGCTTCGCCCCTTGCCTCCCCTCTAGCTTCAGCCGCTTGTAGCTGGTCTCTACCATTATACAACTTATCTTAAGTAATAAGAATAATCCCCTCTCTTTTCTAGCGTCATCTTAAGGATATTTAGCTTCTCTGCTACTTGAGCCATATAAGGTAAGTGATAGTTTTCTGGTACTTCGTCATATTTCAGGACATGTAGCCAATCATCAATCTCTCGCTCTAAACGATCGTTAAAAAGCGGGACCGATATGTAAAAATATTCTGGCAGGATATCATCGGTAGAATCAAATACCTCGCCCGTTTTTTGATTCTTTATATGAACAGATAACCTCTCCTTAGTGTCTATCTCATGCATAATAGTCTTACCATGATAAATCACTCCCTTGCCTATAGGGAAATAGAGCAGAGATATATGAAAGATCTTGATTATCTGAGTATAATTCTCTCTGGGCAAGATTATCTACTATCAATCTAGAAGCATTAAACAATGATTGATGGATAAATGCATCTGTAACACTACGTTCAATCTCGATAATATATTTATGATGATCCTCATCCTCAACTATTAAGTCCGCAAGGCTTCTCTTCCGTTTACTATCCTCTTTGTTACTTTCACTTTCAAGGAGTGCTATTATTTTAACGTCCTTATAACCCTTTGTTTTAAGTAAAGCAGAAATAAAGCCCTCCACAATACTATAGCCCCCTTTGTCCTTCACAAGAGATACTTGATAGCATAGTCAAACGATATTAATGGCTTAGTGTTAGTCACTATAATACCTGTATTTCAATATTATTTGATATAATCGTTATGCTAGCACAAACTAACTAATATTTGAAAAATTAATTTACACTGAAAATATAATGAACTAACCCAAAGTTTCTACTTCATAATCAGCTACCAACTTTTGAATACAACTCTGTATGGTACTCCCTAGTGAAGAATCATTTAGCTCAACTGCATTATTATACCCTTCTCTATCAGCACCTTCATTTTGTTTCTGTACATATTTATATAGTTGATAACCAATGTACATGACTGCACTCATTATAAATAACAATAAAGGTATTTTATAAATACCTCCACCTTCATCAGGAGCTGAATTGCCTGGCAACTTACTAGATACCGTCCCACCTGCAGCAAACACTAGCTCTTTTTCTACCACAGTCATAGTTTCTTTAAGAGCTAATGTGATAGGGAGTGCAACTGTTGTAACCACGGCGGGAAGTTTTTCAACTAAACTTAAGCTAGTCTCACTATTCAGTAACAAAGAACCTTCTGATGGCAGTAGTGATACAATTCTTTCCTCCATTATTTCTTGAACGTTATTAGGCAGCTTATTAACATTAGCATATCCATAAGCTTTTTTTATCAGTTCCAGTTCTCTAGCATTTAAGCCACTTATAAACTGTTTAAAATTATCTACATTTGGATTTCGCCCCTGAGCGCCAATTACTGCTATATGATTTTGAAACAGCTGAAAATTATCTTGAGCCTGCCATAGCTCTAATTGCATACCCTTTATGACAGTTATCACCACCTCATTTTCTGTATGGCTTCTAATAATGCTAAGTTGATCCGCTGAACAACGTTCTAAATAACCTTCTATTTCTGCTTGATCTAGGCCGAGCTCATCTAGGGTGGTTAACACTCCTGCCAAGCTCTCATTGTTATATTTTTGTGCCTCGCTTAAATCAGCTATTCTCCTAATAACCATTGGAGCATCTAATTTACATTTCTCATAACTATTTTGAATATACGAAATTAGCTCTTGGTCGTTAGTCCAAACTGTTTTTAGCTTTTCACAATACTGGCGGAAATTTACCTCTTTAGGTAATTTGGTAACTACAGCAGTTAGATCTTCTTGTAACTGTGAGGGTAACAAAAACAATGCATCAGCAACTTTTTCTGAAGTGGGTTGTGTTTTCCAACCTATTTCTGGTACCATCTGAGTTTGCTCTATCCTGAGCATTGCATCTACATTTTGTAAAAACTCCCCTTTGAGAGCACCAACTTTCATCATCATATTAGCGCATAAACATGCACCGCAAGAAACCGAACCAGGAGTTTGTTGATAAAAGCCAGGTGACTCAAGTTTTTCTTGAACGAGATCACCAAAAACTCCTTGGACTGCCTTTTTAATAATATCAGGGCAATGACCTGGTTCAGAATATTTGGAGTCTAAGAAGGTGTAACTATAGGTCTTTTCCTTTTCTGTCCTAGGATCAAACTCAACTACTAAACCCACCCAGTGATCAGGACCAGACTCCTTGATAGGAACCAAAAATGATATTTTCTTTCCTAAAGCTTTTATTGCGGGCTTATTAACAAAGACCTGAAAATCTTGGAGTCTAGGCGTTAGCACATCGCGCGCTTCACTTAATGAGCTAAGTGAAGGCATCATATAAGCAAAAGAATATTTTTTTAGGTTATCAACATCTGTTATATCTCTAGGTATTAACAAAAGATTGCCATCTGAGAGTTTATACACCCTATTCTCATAACCCTTAATTAAGGAAAGTTGTAGGTTTTTGACATAAGCCTGGAGAACAGATTGTACCTCATAATCCTCGTATAAATGATCTAAATTTGGAGTTTTACCTAAAGGTAATTTGGTATTTTGTGGAGCCATATTCTACCTCGCTTTATACACTATGAAAAAACGTAATATACAAATATTATGAATACTACAAGTACAATTACTAATAACTTTTAACAAGCAGTAAATGCCCTACTTTGCCATATAATTCTAGCACATAGTACGTTTTTCAAGTTTAACTGGCTTCGTTTTATTCAAAACATTCTTAAACTATATCCTTTTCTGCTGTACCTCCTAGTACCTCTATGTGTTTGGTAAGATCCAAAACCTCTACTCCTTGAATCCCAAAACTATCAATAATAGCAGTTGGGGGATATTTCGTAAGCATTTCTTGCAATTGAGTCTTTTTGCAGACATCCGGTCCTTGCATAGTGCGGGCTGCATTCCCTGTAAGCGTTAAAATACTATCTACTTTCCAGTTTAAGTGATTTGTTGCATTATGCGCACCAGCTATATCAGTTTCTATGGTATCCCCTATCATTACAACTTTAGCCAAATTGACATCTACTCCTTTCTTAATAAGAAGTTCTCGGCAGTATGAGTATACCTCTATGTATGGTTTTCCGACGTTATAAACGTCCAGTCCTTGTTCTTTAAGATAATTCGCAATTGCTCCTTGGCGTACTACAAAATTTGTCGTATTAGTCGCTTTACATTTTTCAGGTGCCGCTTCATCAGGATTGGCATTCAACACAGGCATAGGTTTAGCCAAGGCAATTTCTTTAATTTTGCGTAACTCACTAGAAAAAGCTAAAATATCTGTGGTATCCCACCTGACCTTTCCATCAGCTGGAATTGCCGTTGATTCATACAACTTATACTTATTACCAAGTAGCTCCTTCTGCTCCTCTGTAAGTTGAGGCACACTTATATAGATAAATTCTGCTTGGTCTAAGGGTACAGCTTCGTAATCCAGCCCTTCAAATAACTTGTTGTTAGGAGTTCCAAAGGTATAGTACTTCTTGAGATTGCTACCTTTTATTGTCAGTCCAGCTTCCAGCTTACTATGCATAACTTCACCCGATGTAACAAACTCGTTATAATGCTCTCCTTTATTAAGCCCTAGCTTAGCATATTTCTTCATCGCATCTTCGGTTCTTTGGCTAGCATTAGACAGAACTATAACAACCTTGCCTTTCTGAACCATAGATTTCATAGTTTCCTTCGTACCTTTAATGAAATCTGCCCCATTCCAAAAAACACCATATGCATCTACCAACAGTACATCATATTTGTCTAAAATATCTAACATAGGCGACTCTCCATAAATAATTTAATACCTAGACCTTTGCTCTCTTCAGAGTACACTTCACCTTATAACATGCCAAAATAATTCTTCAAGTTACATTTAACTTTCGTAATTTACCTGTATTTCAAACTATTAAAATATACTTGTTTCTAATTAACACTGCTTCTATGCTGAAAATGTTAGTGAGGTCTTCTAACCATCATTGAAAAATCGACCTATTAAGCCCTAATCTATGCTAGGGGTCCGCTATTATAAGCACTTGGTGTGAAATATAGCGGGTGGTTATTATTTTGATGACCGTTACTAG
>JAJZHL010000067.1 GCA_021804505.1 Pseudomonadota bacterium
TTGCTGAAATTAAGGAGATGCCTTCTAGATTTGCGTGATTAAATGTTGAATCAGTCAGTTGCGAATGATCCCATTTTCCTTTCTTAATATTGGCATAATCAAAATTAGAGTTACTAACTGAAATCTCTTCACCATTAGAACGACTCATGAAAGCATGAGTAAACTTACTATTACTTATCTGTCCTTGCTCTAGGTCAGTATTAAAGAAATTAGCATTATCTGCCATTACCCCCTCAAACTTAGAACCGTTTAAGGCTGCTCCCTCAAAGCTTGCTTCACTAATGTTGGTATTATAGAACTCACAGCCCGTTAGATCTGAACCAGCAAAAATAGCACCGCTTAAATTAGCTCCTTCAAAACGTAAGCCGGACAAATCTAACCTATTATGCCATTTATTTAAATGATCTACTTGACTTGCACAATCCGCGACAACTCTAGCACCAGCTTTTACTTGCGATGGATCCAGTTTTGATCTCGCAAAATCATTTAAACTTAAATCTTTATCAGTCTTGATTTCATCTAAGTAGCGTTCTACATCTTCTCTTGTAAGTTTTACGTACTGTACTGCTTGTTCTCTTTCTGCTTTAGTTGACCCTCGTACATATGCGGGATCGAAAGTGCAACTATTACTACCAAAAACATTTTTAAATGTTCTATGCATAGGTCGATCGGGCTCAGGAAAATTTCCGGCTTTCATATCCTTTAGCTCTTGCGCTAACTTATCGTACTGTTGCTTACCTGTTGTATATCCTGCAGACAACCACCCAGCCTGCTTATATGTTAACTGTTTATATGCTTCATTTAGCTCTTTCTCCTTTTCAGCAATGAGAGCTGTCTGCTCACTACGTATAACGGATTCAGCCTTTATATTGGCATACTGCCTTCCTAAAGCAGAGGTTGTGCTAAATTTGATCCCAGCTATTTCACTCTCTCTACCCCACGAAGAATAGGCTGCATAATCATCAGAAAATTGGCAATTGGCAAGATCTGCTCCTCTAAAATCCACATCTTTGAGTATACTTCCTTCAAAGTATGCCTCATCAAAGTCTACATCGCAAAATACAGCACTCGCCAAGTTACACTTCTTAAAGGCAGTTTGTTTAAATACGCACCCGGTAAAATCTCCGCCGGATAAATCCATATTAGAAAATGTTCTATTAGATAAATCCGCTGCGACAACTACGTCTTGGTTATTAAAATACTGCTTTTTTAAATATTGGTTAAGAGTAAATTCTGTTTTCGGATCAGTTTTTAAAAGTTCACGCTGAGCTACTATATATCCTGCTATATCCTCATCACTGGGTTTATATTTTTCGATTTTTACATCGAGGTTTGCGAATCCTTGTCCTTGTTCTAATACCATATTTAACTCCTGTTCATTATTAAATAATCCCTAAATCATACGTCGATCAATAGCCTCTCTGGATTTTCAATCAGCTCTTTTACTTTAACCAGAAAGGTTACTGCTTCTTTCCCATCAATAATTCGGTGATCATAAGATAGTGCTACATACATCATAGGCCGTATTGCCACTTCTCCATTAATAGCCACTGGTCTTTCTTCAGTTTTATGTAGACCTAGAATACCAGATTGAGGAGGGTTGATAATAGGCGTTGAAAGTAGTGATCCGTAAACCCCCCCATTAGAGATAGTAAATGTACCGCCTGACAGATCAGCCATAGATAGCTTGCCTTCCCTTGCCTTTTTACCAAAGTTAACTATTTCTTGTTCAATGCCTGCAAAACTCAATTTATCTGCCTGCCTAACTATTGGTACGACTAGACCCTGCTCTGTGCCTACTGCCACACCAATATCGTAATAATTCTTATATAAAATATCATCTCCTTCTATCGAAGCATTAACAGATGGTACAGCTTGCAACGCCCCTATGGTGGCTTTAACAAAAAATGACATAAATCCAAGTTTGATATTATGCTTTTTTTCAAACATTTCACGATATTTAGCACGAAGATTGATGACGTTAGACATATCAATTTCGTTGAAAGTAGTAAGAATAGCTGCAGTATTTTGAGATTCTTTTAAACGCTCACCGATGGTTTTACGTAAACGTGACATTCTGACACGTTCAACCGGTAAATTATCCGAATTTCGGACATTATGAACCGGTGCCGCAGGAGCATTTACTACATTAAGTACATCGCCTTTGGTAACTCTGCCATCTCTTCCTGTGCCTTTTATATCTTCTACATTTATTTTATTCTCTGTCACTAACCTTTGCACAGATGGAGCAAGAGTCTCGTTATTTGGCTTGTCTGCTTTTACCTGCGGCTGGTATGCAGGCTCGCTTACCGTTTTACTTGTTGTATTTGCGGCTTGAGCTGTTGCCCCGGCTCCTTCGGTAATTTGCCCTACACTTTCGCCAACCGATACCGCTTCTCCTTCCTTCTTCAAAATTTTACTTATTACACCGGTTGCAAGTGCGTTAACCTCTAGCGTTACCTTTTCTGTTTCAAGTTCCAAAAGTAACTCATCAACCTTTACAGCATCCCCTTCTTTTTTATGCCACTTTGCAATAGTCACTTCTGAAACTGACTCTCCAAGAGATGGCACTATAATTTCAACACTCATACTATTCTTACTCCCTTATATTTAACGCTTCATTTATTAATTTTTCCTGCTGTTTATTATGCTCTTTTAAAGAACCAACCGCTGGAGAGGTAGCCTCTTCTCTCCCCACATAACTAAATCTATTATTAATAGACGCATCTTTTAAACTTTCATTCAAACGATCTTGGATGAAATTCCAAGCCCCCATATTTTTCGGCTCTTCCTGACACCAAATAAAATCTTGCGCCTTATTGTGCTTACCTAATATCTCTACAACCGCATCTTTGGCAAATGGATATAATTGTTCAAACCTAATAAGTGCAACATCTAACACCTTTTTATCCATTCGCTTCTCTAATAAGTCATAGTAAACTTTACCACTACATATTACAACGCGTTTCACTAGTTTAGCATTAATAGCGCTATCTATTTCATCTATTAATGGTAAAAAGGTAGTATTTTCAGCAATCTCTGACAAATCTGACACAACCATTTTATGTCTTAACAAAGATTTTGGAGACATGACTATTAGTGGCTTACGAGTATTAGTATATAATTGACGACGTAATAAATGGAACAAGGAGGCCGGGGTGGTTGGATATGCAACTTGAATATTATTTTCTGCAGAAAGTTGCAAAAATCTTTCTAGTCTTGCTGAGCTATGCTCTGGCCCTTGCCCTTCATAACCATGCGGTAGTAGCACTACTAAACCGCTTAGCCTAAGCCATTTACTCTCGCTACTGGAAATAAATTGGTCAAATATTATTTGTGCCCCATTGGCAAAATCACCAAATTGAGCTTCCCATATAACTAAGTTTTTTGGACTAACTAATGAATAACCATACTCAAAACCTAAAACCGCATATTCGGATAAATTACTATCGGCAATTTCAAAATTCGCTTGTGTTTCAGATAAATTATTTAATGGGGTATAAGTTTTTTCATCTACCTGACTATGCAGCACTGCATGACGATGTGAGAAGGTACCACGCCCAGAATCCTGTCCCGTAAAACGAATAGGCACTCCTTCAGTTAATAAGCTAGCATAAGCAAGTAACTCGGCGGTAGCCCAATCGATTGGTTTATCCTGCTTTAAAGTCATTTCCCTTAATTCAAACAATTTGATAAGCTTTGGATTTAGAGGAAGATCTTTTGGCAACTGGCAAAGCCTTGCCCCAAGCTCTTTTAAGGTATTAATATTAACACCTGTAGGAAGAGCCTCGCTCTCAAATCTAGCATATCCTGACCACAAACCCTCAAGAAATTGCATTTGCGGCTTATAGGATTTCGCTTGTTCATATTCCGCATCGAGATTCATTTTGCATTGCTGTTTGAGAGAATCAAAATAACTTTGGTCAATTACTGAAGCTACTGATAGATTGTTTGCATAAATACTGGCTGGTGATTGCTTATGCTTAATTGCATTATACATAGCCCCTTGAGTATACATAGGCTCATCGCCTTCGTTATGGCCGTATTTTCGGTAGCAAATAATTTCAATTACTACGTCCTTACCAAATTTATGTCTGTAATTTATTGCAATATTAGCAGCACATACTACCGCCTCCACATTATCACCATTTACATGCAAAATTGGGGCGCCAATTATTTTCGCAAATTCTGTAGAATACCTACTTGTTCTAGTATCACTACTATTTGCAGTAAAACCTACTTGATTGTTAATTACAAAATGTATAATACCACCTACTTTATATGCCTGCAGATTAGACATGGATAGACTTTCAGCCACAACACCTTGTCCACAAAATGCACTATCACCATGAACCAAAATACCCATAACTTTTTTGCGGCTTAGGTCTTTTGCTATGTCCTGTTTTGCTCGTACTTTACCTGCTACTACAGGATTTACTGCCTCTAAGTGCGAAGGATTATTTGCCATAGACAAATGCACTTTTGCCTCGCCTCTTATTCTATCCGAAGAATAACCTAGATGGTATTTTACATCTCCTGAAATATCTAAATTATCGGGCATAATGCTTCCAGTAATAAAGCTAGAAATGATTGCTTTGTAAGGTTTGCCCATGACTTTCGCTAGCGCACTCAGTCTTCCTCTATGAGCCATACCTATCACTACACCTTCTATGCCATGCGCAATAGACATATCAATTGCTCTATCCATTGCCACTATAGAAGCTTCTCCGCCCTCAACTGAAAAACGTTTTGCTCCTGGAAATTTGGTATGTAAATATTGTTCAAGCCCTTCAATTTCTACCAAATCCTTTAATAAATTCTTTTTATCATCAGCAGAGAGATTAAAGCCTCTGGTGCTTTGTTCTATTTCTCTGAAAAGCCAAGATTTTTCTTCTTCCTTTTCTACATGATCAAACTCTACAGCTATATTATCAGCATAAGTACTGTTAAGAAGTCTGTCTAACTCTTCCAAAGTACAAGTGTTAACACCAAAAAACTCATTGTTAATATTAAGCACAGCACTTAATTGACTACTTGTAAAATTAAAGTCTTCAATATTAAGCCTTAGTTCATTTTTAGTAGCAACGGTTTCAAGATTTAATGGATCAAGCTTTACTAACAGGTGCCCATACCTACGATAAGCGCCGATCATATTTTTTGCCTTCAAGCTATTTACCGCGTCGGAAGTTTCTGTGGACATTTCATTATTCTGATTTTTTTGTGAATCAGTAATTATTGTTGCTGTACCTTTTAATCTTTTTTGCTGGATGTTAATATTTTCTGTACTCTGAAAATAATCTCTCCAACTGGGATCGACTAATTTTGGATCTGTTAAATATAAAGCATATAATTCTTCTAGAAAAATGGCATTACTACCAAATAAAAAACTACTATTCCGCAAATCTTTATTCATAAATTTTATTCTTAATTAATTACTATATTTACTTATGCAATACTCTTCACTCTTTTTGCCATTGTCTTATCACCAAATTTCAGATTATCAATTAATGCTTGGTCTAAAGCATATACTAATAACATATCATTAGCTACATCAACAGTTACAGTTCCTGGTGTTAACGTAATAGAATTAGCATATATCACAAGAGATGTATCATTTTTTTGCTCTGAATCAATCCATTCAAAAACAGGTTCTAAACTAAGATTTTTGCTCCATATAATTTTCAGAACATCTACACTAGATACAACTATCTCTTTAATTAGCCAAAGGAAATATAATATTGACCTATAATTTAAATAAATTAGCTTAGTGTGCATTTCCCCCTGTATCTTTAATGTTAGATGTAAACGGTAACAACAGTACCATCACAAAAAATAAAATAC
>JAJZHL010000068.1 GCA_021804505.1 Pseudomonadota bacterium
TAAGTATATTTGCTACAGGTATCCCGCTAGATGCTTGCTTTAAGATAGACATTATCTCGCTATCACTATGTTTTGTTCTTGTCATTTGTAAAATCTCCTACTTTTATTGTTAGAAAATTCTACTCATTTTGTCCATTATTTTTAGGGAGGATTACCAAAGTATGAACTTTATACTTTAAACTTCTAGAAGTACCTTCTTTTTTTACCAGAGAACTATCCGAGTCGGTTTTACTTACATGCGTTTTATTCGATAGCTTCCTAGAGAGCAGGGGTGTTGTAACATCTGCCCTAGGCTTAACCTTATCTCTCTCGCTTGGATTCCTACTAACCATTAATTCTATTGATGCATTAGCGTCTATTAGAGTGCTGTCAGTAATAATGCTTTCTCCTTTAACTAAACCATAGTCTTTACATAAATCTACAACCCTATCAAAGAATTTTTTAAATATACTGGCATCATATCTATCTCTTATCCTTGATAAAGAAGAATGATCCGGGGTGAAGTCATCTGTTTCTAGTTTACAATACCACCATAGGCTAAATTATATCTTAACTCTTCGCGTAATTTGCGGTCTGAACTAATATTGAAAATATATCCTATAAGTATTATACGAAAAAACAATTCTGGATCTATTGATGGTCTACCATTATTTTGGCAGTAATATTCTTTTGTTAACTCTCGTACAAAAGATAAGTCTAATATTTGATCTATCTTGCGCAGAATATGATTCTGAGGAATCAACTTCTCTATATCAATTTAAACAAATAATTTAGGCTGATATTTATGTTGTCCTTGCACTCTCAATACTATGTAAATACCTATACATATTATACCTATACTGCTAAACTACTCTTTATATGCCTTTTTCAACAGCCCCCAAGGTTTGATAAAACTGCTAGTGCATTTATGGGATTCTTAAATTTTCTTAGAGCGCTCATATGGCTACGTTAATTAAAAAATTTTGTTCACAGAACCTAGGGTATGTGCAGTATTTAGGACAACCTATTTGATACAGTCTGCCCAATTATGTCACGCACTTTTGCTTATGCTCGTGTTTGCGCACTGGATCAGAACTCTGAAAACTAAACATACGGTAAGAGAAATTAGCATGAATCGGAATTTATTTTGACAATAAAATTATCATATGCATCCATGAGATGGAAGGCGGTTAATTCGCTCACGCTGGTCCGAATTATTGGAATAATATACTAGAGATATTAAAGCTTTCAGAAGTAGAATAGAGATAGTTAGTTTCTAAAAAAGAATCTTCAAATATTAAAAATCTGAGGTGAACAGAAAATGTTGATATTACCATCTTATGGAGTTAGATGGTAACAGAAAACTAAAAGCAGCGTCCTAGATTATGGTCATATAACTCACCTTACGCAGTAGTAGTGTAGAATGTTATAGTTTTAGTCAGATTAGCATTTTTTAGTACCATTGAACAGTTAAAGTAGAGAAGTAAATGCGTTTATTTCTCTGCTACTTTGTGAGAATAATACATTTTTATGTCTATTTCTGCTGATTTATGACATACCTCTACGAAAACTATTTTTTTTATCCCACAGCTCCATCATACTCTCAGCCATATTTCGAATTGCTGGGTAAAAGGCCTTGATAATTAATTAGGTTTTGTTATTATCAAACCAGTGTATATGCTGCATCAGCTTGTGATATTTATTAAATGATTAGTGCTGTGTCTCTGTACACTAAGGTTTTGAATTCATTAGGAGATTTAAAATGTTGAAATTACAAGATATACCAAAAGAGCGAGCAGGAGACCGGATCAAAGTTGGATTGGCTGATGTACGTGATACAGTGACATTGGCCCACAAGTTTGTTTATTTATTAAGCATCTGTGGCATAGAAAATGTTGACACATACTTGACATGTTTTCGAGAGATTTATAGTAGTTGTTCATATTATCAAGGTGTAAAAAATACGATCATACATGAAGTGGAATCAATTGGTTTAAGTCCATACCATGTTGCAGATTATCTTTAAAAATAACTCGATAAGTAAGTCCCTAGCATGACTAGATAGACACTCAAGGCTTAGCCTTTGGATTTAGTAGAAAAGAAATGTTGCCAGTATATAATTCTTTTTACTTGACGATCAAAGGAAAAAATGTGTGACAGCACCGAAAGTTTAAATCATTCTAAATGGGAGTACAAAATTATGTAGTCTTTTCCCAAATGTTGTAAGAAAACGTTATATAGACAGATTAAGGCCAATATCTTGGCATAGTATTTCATGAGTTGGCATTGTAGTGTGGGAGTAAAATACTTGAAAGGCATATGCTGTTAAGACTATTCCAAAATATGTGGCATCAGAAGTTATAGGTTATAGGAGTAGTGCAATAGAGGTTGCGAGACAATTTAGTGACAGAAAGCGTAATTTTAATGCGGAATCTCTCTGGGGTAGAGGTTATGCATTGTCTACTGTAGGTTTTGAAGAAGGACAGATTCGTGAATACATTAGAAACCAGGCACAACTTGATGGTCAAGGTTCTCGGAAATTAGAAGGATTTTAACTTAAGGTAGTCCTTTGAGCTATTCATAACCGTCAAGCCCCTCGCTTTGCAAGGGCATTATGACCTCTTATAACTCAACTTATTATGTTTAAATTTATAGGCAAGTTATTTTATGTTTAGAACTAATTCTGATTGTTATAGCTCTGGTAATAAAGTAGGAAATTCTGAGGAAAGCAATTTGAGTAATACTAGTATTACTCAAGCCCAGAGGAATGTTAATCCTGCTTATCTTTATACTGAAGGTAATATTGATTGTTATGTTAATACTGTAATCAGGCATGGACTTAATGGATTTAAAAAGGTTGAAGGAGCAGAAGATACAGAATTTAGTTTCTTACTTAACAAGAAGTTTGGAACAGGCAATGATGCTTATTATGTAGCTTACTCAGGAGCAATTGATAGTGCTAGTAAAGTACCATTAGATTTTTTCTTTGATAAAACAAAGCAACCAGCACCAGATGAAGGGAAACCTGACGATCGGAAGGATATTCTTGATGAATTATTGCCGGTAATTTTGTTGCAAGAAGATTGTAAAGCCAAGATTTTGTTCCCTTATAATATTACTAACAGCCATTGGCTGACTGGAGAAATATGTCTTACTAAAAAAGGAGATGAAGTAACTGTTGTAGTCCAAACTCATAATCCTTATGGTGGCGGGAAATTATCCAATGAAAATTTTACTGTTATCTCAGAGGCTTTCAAAAAAGGTATAGAAAATAGAGGACTCACATTTAAAGGGGCTACAAATTCAGAAAGCGAGTTTATCACTCCAAGGCAATTAAGCAATGATTGGGGTAATGGCGATGTTACTTCATGTGGAGTAATTGTTGCTGATGAAATTATTAAGAGGATAGAGGATATTGAGCTTAATTTATTACAGCCCCATTCAGTCGGAGCAATTGATTTAAGAGAAGGCCAACTCCAATATTTAAAGGAAAAACTCGGTAATAATAGTCAACAATTTGTAGCATTTGAACAAGATGTTACTACGACAGCTTGCTCAAATCAATCAAGTACAAATAAATCTGGAAACCTCAAAAAAGAAACTACCTCACAAAAAACCATTTTTGATTATGATAGCTCTGATGATGAAGAAGCTAAGCAAGTGAAAAAAGATATGTATGGTTATGGTACGGCAATCTTAAACCATCAGATCATTTCTAAAGCTTACAAAGCAGAAAAAGCAGCTTTATTTAAGGCACCTGCTGAGCATGCTAAAGCTATTACAGCGGCATTAACTATGAGAGGTAAGGCAACCAAAAAAGAGGAAAAAGTAGTAGCAGAAGAGTTTTTTTTGCACCTTGGTACTCCTCGAGTTGATTCAGATAAAATAAAAAATGCGAGATCATTGTACGAAAATTTATTAAATATTCAAGCAAAACATAAAGAAGAAGACGATACCAGGGGGCTTATAGACACTCATGATTTCAAGTGTTTTATGGTGTTAAAAGATTTTCTGGCTGATAGAGTTGGATTAGTTGACTCCGATCTACAGGATGCATGGGGGATAAGGAAAGGACAAGTGCAACTCTTTCTAAATGAAGTGCTGTTAATACTAAACATAACTGAAGAAATTAATAAGCTATTGGAATTCAAGAATGCACTCCCAGGAGTAGCAAGAGACAAGTTTCTTGCCATTATTGTTGGAAGCGGTGAGAATTTAGCAATGGCACTACAAAGCTTCTCAGGTATTATAAATGTACATGATGATGTTAGGACAGACCTAGAATTGCTTGAGAAATCTAAAGAGTTCTACGAAGCTGCAGCAGAGATACAAAAAAAGTATAAAGGAACAGCTATAAATGGAGTAATAGATTCAGTAAATCTTAAATGTTTTCATACACTTAAAAGTTCTATAGCCAAAGAAGATGATCTTACTCCATTAGAAAAATCCTGGGGTCTTCAAAAAAATACAGGATCAAAATTTTTAAATGAAGTAAAGGAAAAAGCTAATTGTACTTCTATTATTTCAAATTTTATTGATTTTATGGACCAAAAGTCTTTGGTAACACAAAAAAAAATTAGAGATTATTTAGTCGAAGATTCTACTATATCCAATATAGAGCTTTGTATGATATCTATGTTTTATGATCAAGAAAAGCATTTATCAGGTATCCTGACTCGCCTTTCTGAATTTGATAGGATAGTTAATGATGCCATAAAAGAATTAAAGTTTTTTGCTGGAGCAGAACAACCAACAGCGGAAGGGTTTCTAGTTAGTGGTTTACTATACCAAAAATACTTAAAAACTATTACTAAATTTTCCGCTTTCCGAGAGTATGGCAAAAAAATTGCCAGTAAAATCAATGTGTTTAACAGAATAGATATTGATACAACTAATTCTTTTTCTACCGGTCTAAAGCGTACAGAACAAGTCATTGGTTTTGATGTTTATACGGATGCCAAAGATAGTCTTGTGTCTGCTCAATTGGCCTTAAGATTGGGCAATGAAGAACTTGTAGGATGCTTTAAGAGTATTTTACGTGGGAAAAATCTATTTGAAGCATACCATAATAATTTTGATGCGGTAAAGATTTTATATGATATCACTTATTTATTATTTTCCTCTGAAGCAAATAGAAACCCAAGTGCACTAATAAGTAATGCTATTTTTTTTGAGTTAGTAAAAGCTGGTAAATATACAATCGAAAAAGATATGGTTTCTAAGATGCCCATGGCAATGGTTGGAGCAATACAAGTTGGAAGGTATTATCACGACAATACACAAGAAAGATGCAAAAAAGTTAACGATTATGGAGATGGAAAAGCTCCTGAGAAAGACCTAACAGAATTTAAGAAGCGTGAGGAAGAAATACTCAAGCAATACAATGCTCTTGGAAGAGATGGTGGTATTGAAGCTTTAGTTAAAGATTGGTATGGTATAGATTTAGACCCTACTCATAAAGGAGGACCTAATTTAGATAAACTAGACTCAATGATCGGAGTTTCCTCAGCTTTTTATGAATATACTATGCAAGGACTTAATGAGTTATTGAGACTAAGAATTGAAAACGCTGAGCTTAAAGATACATTAGTTCTACCTGACCGTTATGTTTTTAGTGAAGAGCAAAATAATGTAAAAGATTTACTATCTGCTGTCACTGCAAATATATCTAATAAACAAAATAATAAAGAGGTAATTTTAGCTCCAATCAGTTTAAATAATAAACATGCTGTTGGTTTAATGTTTGTAAGGCAAGTAGTTGAGGATAGTAAGAGTGGTGGACATATACATGAAGAAAGTACTGGAAGAATAGCAGTTTATTATA
>JAJZHL010000069.1 GCA_021804505.1 Pseudomonadota bacterium
AATACTCCTATTCTCTCTTCTTTTATTATATGCTTTAAAAGCTCTTTTTCTGATATACTTAGCTTCGTATCTTTTTCTTGTAAAAATTCACTCAATGCAGTAAGTATTATTTTTTTTGTTTGATCTGCTGCATGCTCTATGGTTTCTAGTTCGCTCTTTAAGTGTTGAATCTCGATTTTAAGCTTCTGAATTCTTCCTTCCTTGGCGGGATCTTTTTTTTCTACCAGGCTTTCCAGTAGCTCTTCTTTATCTTGTAGCTGCTCAGTAAGCTCTTCTTTTTCTTTTGGATTAACCTTTGTTGCTTTTGTAAATACTAAAGCTATAGAATTCTTTAGTTTACTAAGTCCTTGCTCTGTACTGCCAAAAAATTTTGATAAATCCTTTAGAGTTTGTAGTAATTGATTTCCTCTAGATGTCGTAGTTAAACAGGTTTCATAATACGGAACAGCTAAAATTAACTTTATACGGTGTGCTTTTTCTGTCGATATTTTTCTAAAGAAGGAGTTAGCAATACTATATGCTGCTCCTCTATTTTCTTCAAAGCCTGGACAATCTATATAACTATAATTTTCATTCTTGGGAGAAAAGCTATTAGGGTGAAAAGTATCTGATTCCCCAATAACATGACTAATGCTAATGTTAGGCAATTTTTTTTCAGCATCAACAAGTAATTTGGTTTTTTCTGCATTATAAACTGCCTTTAATTCAGCTCCTCCTAGATAATTTATTAAGGTTCCTTTGCCAACTCCTGTCACGCCCAGAACAACTATAATATCGTTATTTTTAATTTGAGCTTCAATTAGCTTTCTTCCGTCTCTTATAAACTTTAAAGTTTGTTTTATTATAGCTAGGGTATTAGTTGCCTGTGTGGTTGAAGGTGTAGTGGTCATATGGTACCTTTTAATAATATATTTTTTGATATGTTTAATTATCTTCTGTATTTAATAAAAGTAACTACATAATAAAATACGCTAAGAATTATGTACTGATAACATTAGTAGCTACTAAATATACAAACCAGTTATTGTAATAATATAGGAGTTAATGATAAAATATTTAATATTAACTGTGCTTTGTTTACCACACACAATATTTTTCATAGAAATCCCTTTCTCCTACCACTTGATACTGACCTAACTGCAGCATAGCTGTTAGGTCTATAAGCCTACTACATTAGAAGGATTATTAAGTTAGCAGCAGGAGAGATATAGCGGAAACTTTAGAAGTCATAGCTAATAAACTTAAAAGCAAACACTTTCAAGTTTATAGTGCTGGGAGAAAATAAGCAACGTGATACTGTATTGTAACCACGAAATGTCAAGTTTTAGGTGGCAAACTACTATTGCAAAAACATCCGATTCTTGGACTAGGTATAGTCATGAAGAATCATACTTCTAAATCCGTCTTCAAAATACGTCCATAAACTATAAGTGTCTATAATTACTTTTTTACCATTATAGGGCTCTGAGAAACGAATTGTTTCACATTATTTGCTTGCCAGGAAATGCGTACAGTCTTTTTTTAACTTAATGGCTAAAAAATGTACCATACAGTAATAATTTAAGACAATTACTTCCCTATGATCAAGATTCATGCTTAAATTGTTGCCCCCAACATTCGCTAGTACTTTCTCCCATAAGCATCATTTCCTTGTGACCATTTAAAAGTGGAAGATTTGCAGGAAGAGTAGGGGGCGTAAGACCTAAAGACAGCAGATCTGGTACTGAGTCAGACAGCGTTTTAAACTCCTTCTCTACAGCTTTCTGAAAATCATCTTTAGAAATTCTATTAGCTCTAGCACCATTATCCGCGGGGTTAAATACTAAATCTTTCAAATTCTCTGGAATTGATATACCATATGGCATAGGACCACATGATAGTGTTTCCCCTGTAAGTAGTTTTATAAGTAGATAAATACCAGATACAATTTCATGAGAACTAAATGTAGGCATTTTAGCTAAGTATTGCTGTGGCTGTGACGCATCAGCATTTTGCTGCTCTTCCTTCATCCTTTCCTTAAGAATCTTCTCAGCCTCATACCTTGGGGGCGTTAACTCTTGCTCAACGCTTGATGGCTGCTGCTGTACCATAGACTGTTGCTTTGTTTGTAGTGGGAATTTCTGCATAGTTTCTGTGGTGTTGGCTTTAGTAGGCTGCTCTTGAGGCACTTTCCAAGCAGTATTCATGGTTACTAATTCTTTTTTCTTGAAACTTACTTCTTCAGGCTCTGAAGTGTTGAGACCTGTAACCTCTTTCTTTTCAGCTGGCACCCACGCTTCTTCCATTGTTTCTGTAAATTCTTTTGAAGGATTTGGTTGTTCCAGGCTCATAGGCTTATGTTCTTGCTGAAGCCCTGTATTCATTTCTTTGGCGCTCTGTACATCAACGTGCTTCTTCGCGTGCCTTTCTTCTAAAAAGGACTCTATTAAATACTGTTCGTATAACAGGGAGTGGTCTTCTACAACCTTAACCGGTTCTATTCTTTCTACAGCGTTATCCTCGCCTATTCTCTCTATTGCACCCCCAACTGCCTTGATAAGATTTTCCACCGTCATTGGACCGCAATTGTTAGAAGTTTGTTTTTCTACAGCTTTTTCAGTTATTGCAATACTCATGCCAGAGTATGTTCTGGCTAACTCTGCCCCAAGGCTTTCCTTAAGTGATCGTGGGATAGGGTTACCTTCTGAATCCATATAGGTAACTTTGATCTTACGATCAGCAAATTCTATAGTCATTCCTACCCAGTGCTCATTATTTATATTGACTGGTATAAGCACAATTGGCTTAATAGCAGCACCGTTACTTGCTTCTAATCCTAATGTCCTGATTTCAGTGACCAGGTCTTTAACAAAGGTTAAGGCATTTTTTCCATTTAAGTTATTCTTTGGATGGATTATTCTAGCTTGATTTAAATTTATTTCTAAGCTTTCCAGTCTAAGTTTTAGTATTTCACCCATTGCTACTTTGCTATATTCGTTCCAGTAGCTTGTTTTTTTATAAATGGTCATACCTTTTCCTGTAAAATTCCCGTCTACTTTTTTTCCTGCAGTTTCATTTTTTGCTGTTTTTAACTTTAATGTATTGCCTTGTTGTGAATTAGTCTCCAAGCTATTTTTTTCACTTAACACTTCATCGTCTGACTGATCTGCAAGCATATCCTGGTCTCCCCACAATCTCGGCAAAGGAGTTTCATTACCCCAGTCAAAAACGTCATAGAAGGCACTAATATTTTCCATAATTTTAAGTGCTATCTCTGATCTTCTTACAATTTCATGGTTTAACGTGACCGTGCTATTCTCCAGAGCTTTAAATTTCTCAAACAACGTGGGACCTAAAACTTTTTTCAAGAATACCTGCATATCAGAAAACTCTGGAATTGGCCAATTCCCGTACATCTTTGCATGCATTCCTGATATACTCTCCATTTTATAACTATCCATTACTAATTTACAGTGAGCACAACAAAGCAAAGATGTTGCAATATATTCAGGGATTTTGCCATTGATAAGGAAATAATATAAAATCCTCATCTCCGCATGAACTCCATTTGCTAAATCATCTATAACTTTTATAAAATCTTTATCCTGACCTAGCCTACCTTTATTAATCAATAAATTTGCTAATGGATCATCTCCTTTTTTTGCTAGGATACTAAAAAAATTTGTAAGCCTTTCAATATCAACAAAGTACCGTGACGCTCTTGCTGAAAAAACCTCTAACTTCTCTTTAATGTAATCCGGTGCTTCAATTGTCCCATTGCTAATTTTTCCTTTAGCTTGCTCAAACCAATCTCTGATTAACGATATCAGTCCACTATTGGCAGAGTTTGCTCTCTTATATCCATTGAAATCTTCATTTAACTTATTAAAAAAATCATTTAACTGAGATATCCCTGAATCTATATACTCTCTTGGTTTAAGTTTATCTTTGAACCATGTAGCACATTCCCATGTAAGGGTGTGCATTAACACACGTTGCCTATGAGTATCAATCACTTGCTTGTACTTTGTGAGTGTTTCTAGATCTAATCCATCACTTCTTGAGGCTAGGACACAAACCATACTTAGGTGTTCAACAAGTGATTCAGCCCTTCTTTGTAAAGAATTTAATGATACAGGTAATAATATGCCATCTAATTCCCGCCCTTTATCACCAAATGAAGCAATATCTTCTTTTATAAATTCATATCTAGCCTCTCGTAACTGTCTTTGTGGAAAGGTGCCACTTGCTTCTACTATTGTGGCAAGCGGTATCTCTTTAGATATAGTAATAATAGGGCCTACTGGTAAATCTGATAAACCTGGCAATAAATGTTGAGCGGGTGCTAACGTAGCATCGATTTCTCTTAAGGAATCTCTTGACAGGACAAGGCTATCTTTCCGCTTATGGTAATAATAAGTTACGGGGGTTTCTATGAGTGTTCTTGTAGGGGGAGAATTATTCATAGATAGGTAAACAACTGGATAAAAGTTGTATTGGTCAACCGCATACTTATCAGCTTTAATTAGAAAGTTGATTTTACAGTTAATTTGATCCTTATTATGAGTATTTTCATTCGTAGCAACTAGTATATTTGTTCCATCGAAGGCAACAGATGCACATGTTTCATCGCCAACAAGTAACCTTGCCGTCGCATCAAGGCTTCGATAAAATGTTTCTCTATCAAATGTTTCTCTGTATGGATTAGACTCAACAAGTCTCTTATAAAACCCCAAAGCAAAATCCATAATCTCTTTGTCTTTTGTTCCCCCTTTACCAAAAAGCTGTTTAATTAGTCTTGCTGAAAATTTCATATCGTCCTTTCCATATTATTTGTTCATATTAACCATTAATTAAACTTTTAGATATTTATTGAGAATTATTTTACTGCTTGTATCCTAATGTTTATTACCAATGATGCGGCTATACTATTCCAGCCAAGACCATCCGTATTTACTTAGTATGATCTCCTGATAGGGGAATTTCTTCTTGGTATTGCTGAGCCCAAGAGCTATAATCACCTCGTGTTAAATTTATGCCTTCAAGCAAACTTGTCCTAACTTCTTGCAGGTTTTGAAAATTTTCATATCCGCTAGTCTTGTTACCTGCAAAAAAGTTTTTAACAAACTCATCTTCCTGTAAGTCCTTTATATCACCAGGTACTCTACTTAAACTAGTAGTGTGACCTATTTTAACATGATTTAATCCTATTACCCTTGCTCTTCCTTCTGGAGTGTCTTGTCTAGGGCGTTCAGTAACCGTACAGCTACCAGCAGCTGCAAGATGATGCAGTGTCTCTTTAAGCTCATACGGATCAACATACATGGCCATACGTAAAGTTTCCGCGGCACTTGCCACAATTTTCTTTGCTATGTCAACAACTGCCTTTTGTGCAGTGTGGTTTAGACTAAATTGTGTAGGTAATTGTTTCTGATCTATATCAGTCTGTTGTCCTTTCGGCTCTACAGGTCGTTGCGGTATGGCTTGTGGTAGTTTTGGTATTGATTCTGGGATGTTAACTTTAGTACTTTGAGGTTGAGTCTCTTTCCAAGCAGTATTCATAGTATCTAATTCTTGACTGCCTAACCTTACTTCTTTTGGGCCTGAAGTGTTTAGACCAGCAACCACCTTATTCTCAGCTGCTCCCCACGCTTCTTCCATTGATTTTAAAGTTTGTAGTTTACTCGTAGGTTCAACTGGAGAGTTCATATTAATTACTCTTCCACTTCCTGCTGCAGTCTGTTTCTGAGATTCTTTCCATACCTCCTC